>NZ_JBONDW010000021.1:0-141406 GCF_054919535.1 Mycobacterium venezuelense | reverse complement strand
AACAACTCACGTGGCGATCGAAGAGATCCTCGACCTGGAGCAGCTCGAGGTCAACATCTATCGCGGTGGGGTGTTCAGCCCGGAATCCGGCTTTCTGCAGCGGACGTTCGGCGGCCATGTCGCCGGACAGTCGCTGGTGTCGGCCGTGCGGACGGTCGACCCGACATTCCAGGTGCATTCCCTGCACGGCTATTTTCTGCGGCCAGGGGATGCCAGGGCGCCATCGGTGTACACCGTCGAACGCATCCGCGACGGCGGCTCGTTCTGCACGCGCCGGGTCAGCGCGATCCAGCACGGCGAGACGATCTTCACGATGTCGGCGTCGTTCCAGACCGACCAGACCGGAATCGAACACCAGGACGTGATGCCGCAGGCGCCGGCTCCCGACGACCTGCCCGGCTTCCGGTCCGGGGGAGCGTTCGACGACGCCGGGTTCGCGCAGTTCGCCGAATGGGATGTCCGTATCGTGCCGCGCGACCGCGTGCAGCGGCTGCCGGGCAAGGCGTCGCAGCAGCAGGTGTGGTTCCGGCACCGCGACCCGCTGCCCGACGACCACGTGCTGCACATCTGCGCGCTGGCGTACATGAGCGATCTCACGCTGCTCGGCTCGGCGCAGGTGAATCACCTCGACGTGCGCAAGCACCTGATGGTGGCCTCGCTCGATCACGCCATGTGGTTCATGCGGCCGTTCCGCGCGGACGAGTGGCTGCTCTACGACCAGTCCTCGCCCTCGGCCTGCGGGGGCCGCTCCCTCACGCAGGGCAAGATCTTCAACCAGTACGGCGAGATGGTCGCGGCCGTCATGCAGGAGGGGCTTACCCGCTTCAAGCGCGACTTCACGTCCGAGGCCACATGAGTGCCCACGTCGGGGTGCTCGCGCTGCAGGGCGACACCCGCGAACACCTGGCCGCGCTGCGCGAGGCGGGTGCCGAAGCGGCGACCGTTCGTCGGCTCTCCGAACTCGAGGCCGTCGACGCGCTGGTGATCCCTGGCGGGGAGTCCACCGCGATGAGTCATCTGCTGCGCGAGTTCGATCTGCTCGAACCGCTGCGGGCGCGCATCGCCGAGGGCTTGCCGTGCTACGGGTCGTGCGCCGGGATGATCCTGCTGGCGACCGAGATCGCCGATGCCGGTGTTGAGGGCCGGGCCGCGCTGCCGCTCAAGGGTATCGATATGACGGTGCGGCGCAACGCTTTTGGTCGTCAGGTGGACTCCTTCGAAGGCGACATCGACTTCGTCGGGGTCGATACCCCGGTGCATGCGGTGTTCATCCGGGCGCCGTGGGTCGAGCGCGTCGGGCCCGACGTGCAGGTGCTCGCGCGCGCGGCCGACCACATCGTCGCGGTGCGCCACGGCTCGATGATGGCTACGGCATTCCACCCGGAGATGACCGGCGATCGCCGGATTCACAAACTCTTCGTCGACTCGCTCTGAGTTTTCCCCGAAGCCGACGCACTGGTCGATCCGCGGCCGCCGGAACGACCAGTGCGTCGGTTTCGACGAGTCAGGGCCCGGCCCTGCATGACCAGCCACGTAGACTGGTCAACCGGAGTTTCAGCAGAAAGAGGAGCATTACCTGCATGAGCGGCCATTCCAAGTGGGCCACCACCAAGCACAAGAAGGCCGTCATCGATGCCAAGCGCGGCAAGATGTTCGCCAAGCTGATCAAGAACATCGAGGTCGCGGCCCGCGTCGGTGGTAGCGACCCGGCCGGCAATCCCACGTTGTACGACGCCATCCAGAAGGCGAAGAAGTCGTCGGTGCCCAACGACAACATCGAGCGGGCCCGCAAGCGTGGCGGTGGTGAGGAGGCCGGTGGCGCCGACTGGCAGAACATCACATACGAGGGCTATGGCCCCAATGGCGTCGCGGTGCTCATCGAATGCCTTACCGACAACCGCAACCGCGCCGCAGGCGAGGTCCGTGTCGCCATGACCCGCAACGGCGGAAACATGGCCGATCCCGGTTCGGTGGCCTACCTGTTCTCCCGCAAGGGCGTCGTGACGCTGGAGAAGAACGGTCTCACCGAGGATGACGTCCTGATGGCGGTGCTGGAGGCCGGTGCCGAGGAGGTCAACGATCTCGGCGACTCGTTCGAGATCATCTCCGAGCCCACCGACCTGGTCGCGGTGCGAACGGCATTGCAGGACGCCGGCATCGACTACGAGTCGGCGGAGGCCAGCTTCCAGCCCTCGGTCACCGTCCCGGTCGACCTCGAAGCCGCGCGCAAGGTGCTCAAGCTCGTAGACGCGCTGGAGGACAGCGACGACGTCCAGGACGTGTACACCAACATCGACATCCCGGACGATGTCGCGGCCCAGCTCGACGAGGAGTAGCCGCTAGCCGACGGCCTCGGCGATCGGCGTCTCCCCGGCGATGAGCTCGAACGTCCGTCCGGCGGTGCCCGGTGTGTCAAGAACCGCGAGCAACACCCGCGCGACGTCTTCGCGCGCGATGCTGCCGCGTCCGGTCGATTCGGCGATCGTCACTTTCCCGGTGCCTGGCTCGTTGGTCAGCGAGCCGGGACGCACGATCGTGGTTTGCAGACCGGCGCGGGCTCGCACGTCGGCATCGGCGTCCGACTTCGCTTGCATGTACGCCCGGAACACCTCGTCGTAGCTTTCGTCGAGCGATCGGTCGTCGGCGGATATCGCCGAGACCATCACATACCGTCGGACCCCGGCAACCTCGGCGGCATCGGCCAGCAGGATCGCGGCGTCACGGTCGACGGTCTCCTTGCGGGCCACCCCACTACCCGGTCCAGCGCCCGCCGCGAACACCACGGCGTCGGCGCCACGTACCGCCTCGGCGACCTCGTCGACCGAGCAGTGCTCGAGATCGAGCACGATGGCCTGTGCGCCTGTCGCCTCCAGATCGCCGGCCTGGGCCGGGTTCCGGATCAGCCCGGCCACCGAATCACCCCGCTCGGCCAGCAGCTGCTCGAGGATCATGGCGATCTTGCCGTGCCCACCCGCAATCACGACGCGCACTGTCAATTACCTCCAATGGGGTTCGGCGACCACGTTTCTCACTCGAACTTACCGACGGCAGGCGACTCACCGCCGTTCGGTCACGGGCGCGAGGTGGGCGACTCCGCGGAGGATCCACGGCGTTCGGCGCGCCATCATGGCCACCGCACGGTCAGACCGACGCATGGCGGAGCGGGGTCCGGGTGTGGGCGCCGATACGAGTTGCGCCTCGGCCGATCCCGGTCGCGCGCCGTGGCGATCGACCGCGAGAAGTTGCCAGGTGCCCGGTACGCCTCGCAGCTCGACGGTGCCGCGGTCGTCGAATCCCGTACCGGAGCCGACGACCAGGTCTTGGACCGTGCGGGACACGAGAATATCGCCTGCGCCGGCCTGGCCGAGTATGCGCGCCGCGATGTGCACCGCGATGCCTCCGATGTCGCTGCCCAGCAGTTCGCATTCACCCGTGTGGATGCCCACGCGGATCTCGATGCCCACTTTCTCGGCTTCGGCGCGCAATTCTTCGGCGCAGCGGATGGCCTGCGTGGGGCCGTCGAACGTGAGGAGGTGGCCGTCGCCCGTGCTCTTCACGATGGTGCCGCCGAACCGCTCCGTCCGTTCGGCGGTGATCTCACCGAAGCGATGGAGCACCGCACGCCATCGCTCGTCGCCCACCGCGGCGGCCTGTTGCGTCGATGCGACGATGTCGGTGAACAACACCGTGCGCAGGGCTCGGTGCGCCTGCGATGGCGCAGAGTGATTGCCCGTCAGGAATTCTTCGATTTGGTCGGTGATCACGTCCGGGTCGGACAACCATGGGACATGGTCGGTTCCGTCGACCTCCAGTAACCGCGCACCGGGAATGCGGTCGGCCATGTACCGGCCGCCCTGGACCGGAACGAGGTCTTCACGGGCGTGCAGTACGAGCGTCGGCACCGTGATGCTCGGCAGAATCGGCCGGACGTCGATGCGGAACCCTGCTTCGAGCGTTGCGCGGGCCATCCCCGGGCTCGCGCCCATGCGTTCGAACATCGCGAGCTGACGTATCGACCGCGACGAGGGCAACAAACCCTTGAGTGCCGCGCCGCTGCCCCATTCGGAGCGGACGGCGCGGCCGAACCGCTGAAAACGGGCGTACTGCTCAACCGACGGTGTGTACTGCTCACCGAGCTCGGGGACGAGGCGCATACGCATCTCGGCTGGGTCGCGATCCATGTCGTCCCAGCCGCCGAAGCCCAGGTGCGCAAACGTCCCGGTCAAGATCAGGGCGCGGGTTCGCTCGGGCCGTGTCGCGGCGAAGACGACCGCGGCCGGGCCGCCCTCGCTCACCCCGCAGATGACCGCGCACCCAAATCCGGCGGCGTCCATGACGGCCTCGATCTCGGCCGCGCGGTCGTCGAGGGTGCGAACTTGCGGAACCGGATCGGACAATCCGACCCCGGCCTTGTCGAACAACAGCACACGGCAGAACGTCGAGAGGTGCTCCATGAACGCCTCGAACTCGGGCATGGTCCAGAAGAGTTCGACGTGGCTGACGAACGACCCCGCGAAGACGAATTCGACGGGTCCGTCACCGACCACCTGATACGCGAGGCTGAGATCACCGCAGGACGCGTATGACGTTTCCGCCACCGCATGAGCGTAATTGACCTCGATGTGGCGTTACCGATTTTGGCGAGACTGGAACGTGACGAACCAGCAAGATGTCTGCGTGGCAGTGGTGACGGATCGGAACGGTACGCAGTGGTCGGTGCATCGGCGCTGGTGGCCGTTCCCCGATGTGTTCGACATCGTGGATGTGGCCTTCTTCGGCTGGATCGGACTGCTCTTCGCGTTGCCGTTCCTGCTGTTGTGGCCGATCTGGTTGGCGACGAAGTTCCTCGGCGCGCGCTGGACGATCGAGGTCGAACGCAACGGAAGCCGGGTCGACACCGAGCTCGTACGCGGTTGGGCGCGGTCGGACGCGCGCATCGCCGAGCTGTCTGGCCAGCTCGCCCAGGGCTGGCGGTCCGGCAACTACGCGATCTGAGCGTGTCCCTGCCGTCGGGCGTAGCGGGGCCACGCTAGGCTCTCGAACAGATGTTCTGACGAAGGGGTACGCGTGCGGGTGATGGGTGTCGATCCCGGGCTGACGCGCTGCGGCCTGTCGGTGATCGAGAGCGGCAAGGGTAGGCAGGTCATCGCCCTCGACGTGGACGTGGTTCGCACGCCGGCCGACGCGCCGCTGCAGAAACGCCTGCTGACAATCAGCGAGGCCGCCGAATACTGGATGGACACCCATCGGCCCGACGTGATCGCCGTCGAGCGGGTGTTCTCCCAACAGAACGTGTCGACGGTGATGGGTACGGCGCAGGCTGGCGGCGTGATCGCGCTGGCCGCGGCCAAGCGCGATATCGATGTCCATTTCCACACGCCGTCCGAGGTCAAAGCGGCTGTCACCGGAAGCGGCCGGGCGGGCAAGGCGCAGGTCACTGAGATGGTCACGAGAATCCTTGCGCTGCAATCGAAGCCGACGCCCGCTGACGCCGCTGACGCCCTCGCCCTTGCGATCTGCCACTGCTGGCGTGCCCCCATGATCGCCCGGATGGCCGCCGCCGAGGCGATGGCCGCCGAACAACGGCGCAAATATCAGGCCAAGCTCAAGGCGGCGCGATGATCGCCTCGGTGCGCGGTGAAGTCATCGACATCGCCCTCGACCATGCCGTGATCGAAGCCGCGGGCGTGGGATACAAGGTGATGGCCACGCCCTCGACCTTGGCGACCCTGCGGCGCGGCGCCGAATCCCGGCTGATCACCGCGATGATCGTTCGCGAGGATTCGATGACGCTTTACGGCTTCGCCGACGGCGACGCCAGAGACCTTTTCCTCACGCTGCTGGGGGTCTCCGGCGTCGGCCCCAAGATCGCGCTCGCGACGCTCGCGGTCCACGATCCACAGGCCCTGCGCCAGGCGTTGGCCGACGGCGACGTGACCGCTCTGACCCGGGTTCCCGGCATCGGTAAACGCGGTGCCGAACGGATGGTGCTCGAACTGCGGGACAAGATCGGCCCCGTGACGCCGGGGCCCGGCCCGGCATCCGGTGGACATGCGGTCCGCGGACCCGTCATCGATGCGCTTGTGGGGCTTGGTTTTGCGGCCAAGCAGGCCGAGGAGGCCACCGACAAGGTACTCGCAAACGATCCCGAGGCCACCACGTCTGCTGCGCTGCGCGCCGCGCTGTCCATGCTGGGTAAGAAATAGCTCATGGGTCGCTTCGAGGATGATGATGCCGCCGCCGAGGACCGCGAGGTGTCGCCGGCGCTGACCGTCGGCGAAGGCGATATCGACGCGAGCCTGCGGCCGCGGTCACTGGGGGAGTTCATCGGCCAGCCGCGCGTGCGCGAACAGCTGCAGCTCGTTCTCGAGGGGGCCAAGAACCGCGGCGGCACGCCCGATCACATCCTGCTGTCGGGCCCGCCCGGCTTGGGCAAGACGTCGCTGGCCATGATCATCGCCGCGGAATTGGGCACCTCGCTTCGCGTCACGTCCGGGCCCGCGCTGGAACGGGCCGGTGATCTTGCCGCGATGCTGTCCAACCTTGTCGAACACGACGTGCTGTTCATCGATGAAATACACCGCATCGCGCGGCCGGCCGAGGAAATGCTGTACCTGGCGATGGAGGACTTCCGCGTCGATGTCGTCGTGGGGAAGGGGCCTGGCGCCACGTCGATTCCGCTCGAAGTCGCCCCGTTCACCCTGGTGGGCGCCACAACCCGCTCCGGGGCGTTGACCGGCCCGTTGCGCGACCGCTTCGGGTTCACCGCGCACATGGATTTCTACGAGCCCGTCGAGCTGGAGCGCGTGCTGGCCCGGTCCGCCGGCATCCTCGGGATCGAGCTCGGGGCCGAGGCCGGGGCGGAGATCGCCCGACGCTCGCGTGGCACGCCGCGCATCGCCAACCGGTTGCTTCGCCGGGTCCGCGACTATGCCGAGGTACGCGCGGACGGTGTCATCACCCGCGACATCGCCAAGGCCGCGCTGGAGGTCTACGACGTCGACGAGCTCGGCCTCGATCGGCTCGACCGGGCCGTATTGTCGGCGCTGACAAAAAGTTTCGGTGGCGGACCGGTGGGCGTTTCGACGCTGGCCGTTGCGGTCGGGGAGGAAGCCACCACGGTGGAGGAAGTGTGTGAGCCGTTTCTGGTGCGTGCGGGGATGGTTGCCCGTACGCCCCGCGGCCGCGTCGCCACCCCGTTGGCCTGGACCCACCTGGGAATGCGGCCACCGGTTACCGGGCTGGGCCAAGCCGGACTGTTTGAATGACGAGCATGGTCATCGCCGGATTGGTGTTCGCGGCCCTCGCCGCGCTTCTGCACGTCTACATCTTCGTGATGGAGTCGCTGACCTGGACCTCGCCGCGGACACGGGCGACGTTCGGCACAAGCCAGGAAGAGGCCGAGGCCACCAAGGAACTCGCCTTCAATCAAGGCTTCTACAACCTCTTCCTGGCGATCGTGACGGCTATCGGCATCGTCGCAGCCCTGTTGGGACACAGCGCCATTGGTGCGGCACTGGTGTTCGCCGGCGCCGGGTCGATGTTGGCCGCAGCGCTCGTGCTGCTGACGACTTCGCCGGACAAGGCCCGAGCCGCGATCACGCAAGGCACGCTTCCGTTGATCGCGGTCATCCTCGTCGCGGTCGGATTGGCCGTCTAGTCCCGCGCGAACGCGCCGGCCGCCTCCTTCTCCATATCCAGATAGGCCTCGTCGCTGACGTCGACCGCGACGCCGAGGATCGTGCCGCCGGTGAATGTGCCCGGATTCTTGTAGTGCTGCGACACGTTGTCGCCGCTGTCGAACCCGATGCACAACCCGTCGCCGGCCAGCGTGAACTTGCCGACCTGGGCACGCATCGGACCCTTGGCGGCCACCTTGTCGTCGACGTAGAGCGATGTCGTGCCGTGTGATTCGCCGTAGTCGCCGGCGCTCTCGCGGACGAACTCCATGCCCAGCGAATGCTTGCCAGGGGTCAGTTCGTCGGAGATGAATTCCTGTTCGGGCTTGATGCCCAGGAAGTTGTAGACGTAATGGAGCTTGCGTTCCTTGATGAACAGCGCATGCCCGCCGAAGCGTGAACCGTGGGCGAAGATCACGCCTTCGGCATCTTCGGTGATGTCGACGTCGGCGACGATCTTGTAGGACCGGCCACGGACGTTGACCGCCACGCCTTCCGGTACGGGCGCGGTGCCGGGGTAGTAGACGTAGCGGTTGCGCGGCGGCTCGGACTGTGGGCGTTCGATCGTCAGCAGGTCTGTCGCCGTCCGATCATCGAGGGGCAGAACGAAGTTGGCGTCAGCCTCGCGGAACCAGGTCTCGATGAGCGCGTTCAGCTTCTCCGGATGCTCGTCGGCGACGTTCTTCGACTCCGACCTGTCTTCGTCGACGTGGTAGAGCTCCCACCGGTCCTCGTCGAAATGTCCGTGCGAGCTGAGCGGCACGTGAACCGCGGCGGCCTTCCAACCGTCCTCCCAGATCCCGCGGGTGCCCAGCATTGCGTAGTACTGGCGTTTCTTGGTCGTGGGCGCGTCGGCGCTGTCAAAGCTGTAGCGCATCGAGACGCCATCCAGCGGATGCTGTTCGACACCGCGGTACGTGGCGGGCATCTCGAGCCCTGCGGCGTCGAGAATCGTGGCGACCACATCCGTGGCGTGGTGATATTGGTGGCGCACTTCGCCTTTCGCCTTGATGCCCGCGGGCCAATGGATGACCATCGGGTCGCACGTCCCGCCGGAATACTGCGAATATCGCTTGAACATCTGGAACGGCGTCGAGAACGCCACCGCCCAGCCGGTTGGGTAGTGGTTGTAGGTGTCGGGGCTGCCCAGCGTGTTGAGATACTTCATGTTCTCGGCGAGTTCGTCGGGGTAGCCGTTGAAGAACTTGTTCTCGTTGACCGAACCGTTCGGCGAGCCCTCGCCCGATGCGCCGTTGTCGGCGCAGTAGAAGATCAGGGTGTTGTCCAGCTGGCCGGTCTGCTCGAGATAGTCGACGATCCGCCCGACCTGGGCGTCAGTGTATTCGGAGAAGCCGGCGAATACCTCGGCCATCCGGGAGAACAGGCGCTTTTCGTCGTCGCTCAGCGAGTCCCACGGCCGCACCGAGTCGGCCTCCATCGCTACGTCGTCGGGCATTGGATTGATGGGTGTCAACGCCGTACCTTCGGGAAGAATGCCCTTCTCGATCATGCGGGCCAGCACCCATTCGCGGTACGCCTCGTAGCCGTCGTCGAACATTCCCTTGTACTTCTCGGCGTATTCGGCCGGGCTGTGGTGCGGCGCATGGTTGGCGCCCGGGCAGAACCACAGGTACCAGGGTTTGGACGGGTTGGTGGCCTGCTGATCGCGGAGCATCCGAAGTGCTTGATCGGCAAGGTCTTTCGACAGGTGGTAACCCTCTTCTGGGCTGTAGGGCTGCTCGATGAACCGGTTGTCCTCGACGAGGTCGGGATACCAGTTGTTGGTCTCGCCGCCGAGGAATCCGTAGAACCGGTCGAATCCCTTCTGAAGCGGCCATTCCGAGCGACTGCCGCCGCTGGCGATGTCCTCCTCGGGCACGTTGTGGTTCTTGCCGACCCAGAATGTGCTGTAACCGTTGTCCTGGAGTACCTGCCCGACGGTTGCGCACTCGGCAGGCAGCCGTGCCGCCGAGCCGGGAAAACCGTTGGAGGCTTCGGTGATTGCCGAGCAGCGGTTCACGTGGTGGTTACGCCCGGTGAGGAAGCAGGACCGGGTCGGCGAGCACAGTGCGGTGGTGTGCCACTGGGAATAGGTCAGTCCGTTGTCGGCCAGCCGTTGCATCACCGGCATGTCGATACGTCCGCCGAACGGTGACCACGAGGCCATACCGGTGTCGTCGTAGAGCACCACCAACACATTCGGCGCACCCTCCGGTGCGCGCTTGAGCTCGTACGGTGACCAGTCAGCCTTCGAGTCGCGCACATCGAGCTTGATCTCGCCGCCAAAATCCTCGTTCATACGGGTCTCCCGCCAATATTTCGTTACCGAAGTGGGCATATTCGTCGAACCATGCCAACCCTACTGGTGACGGCGGAGTCCTCGTCGGCTTTCGGAGACGGCGTGATGCCAGACCCGCACATACTGATTGGCCGCGGTCCTGGTGGGACCGCGGCCGCTCAGGGGATTCTTCCCTTGTGGGGAAGGCTGTTACAGCAGGCCGAGCTGCTGCAGGTTGGTGACGTACTGGACGATGATCGGCGCTGAGATGTGCGGGATGTCCTTGTCGGGCCCGATCTTGGCTTCCTGCACGGCAGCTCGGAACACATCGGTCGGCGCACCGGCACCCAGCATCGGATGCGACGGCTGCTGGTAGTTGTGCAGCAATGGCAGCAATGATGCCTGACGTTGCTTGTCCGGCAAGGCACGCAGTGCGGTCTCGAACCGCTGCAACCACGTGGCGTAGTCGTCGATCCGGTGCACGGGGTAACCCGCGTCGATCAGCCAGTCCACGAACTCATCGAGGCCGATGCCGTCGTCATACGGGTTCATCACGTGGTAGGTCTCGAAACCGTCGACCACGTGCACGCCGAGCGTCGAGATGGCTTCGGCGATGAACTCCACCGGCAGCCCGTCGTAATGCGCGCGCTGCCGGTTGCCGTCAGCGTCGAGTTCGTAGAACGAACCGGGCGCGATGCCGGTGGCGACGAGGCTCAGCATCATCCTGGTGAACATGTCGGGCAGGTTCAGCTGACCGGAATACGTTGTGTCGGCCAGGATCATGTCGCAGCGGAAGACCGAGACGGGTAGACCGCATAGGTCGTGCGCCTCGCGCAGCAGGACCTCGCCGGCCCACTTGCTGTTGCCGTACCCGTTGGCATAGGAATCGTCGACCTGGCGCGTCGGGCTGATCTCCCGGATGTCGGCGTTCTCGACGAACTCACCGGGCTTGATACCCCAGCCCACGCCGATCGTCGAGACGTACACGAACGGCTTGATCTTGGTGGTGAGCGCGATACGGATCAGCTCGGCGGTGCCGAGGGCGTTGGGTCCGAACAGCTGGCTGTAGGGCAACACGTGGTTGACGAGCGCGGCCGGGTCGACGATGAGGTCGACGGTGTCGGCCAGCCGCTGCCATGTGTCATCGTCCAGCCCGAGATTGGCCTCGCCCTTGTCGCCCGCGATGACTTCGAGGTGGTCGGCGGCCAATTCGCGGTAGTGCGCGAGCAGCTTCGGATCGCCTGTGTGGAACGTGGCATCGAGGCGTGCGCGTGCTTCCTCATTGCTCCGGGCGCGGACCAGGCAGACGAGCTTGCCATCGACGAGGTCCATGCGTTCCAGCCATTCCAGGGCCAGATAACGGCCGAGGAAGCCGGTGGCGCCGGTCAGCAGCACCGTGCGTACCTCGGTGTTTGCCTTCGGCAGGTTCGGCGCTTCGGTCAGGGTGGCCGCGTCGATGAACTTGTCGAGCGTGAGGTCGGCGGCGTGTACCTCGGACGCGTCGCGGCCGTGCACCGACGCGTAGGTCGGGCGCTTCGAGCCGTGCCGCTCACCGTCGATGTAGGCGGCGATACCGGCGAGATCGGTTGCCGGACTGACGATCACGCCGACCGGCACGTCCACATCGAAGATCTCGTGCAGCAGATTCGAGAAGGTCAACGCCGACAACGAATCTCCGCCCAGGTCGGTGAAGTGGGCATCGGGCTGCAGGTCACCGGCCGACGCGCCCAACAGGGCGCCGGCGGCCCGGCTCACGGTATCGATGACCGGTCCGGTGGCGCCGTTTCGGCGCAGTTCGCGCAGTTCGTTGGCCTGCCCTTCGGCGAGATCGGTGTAGACCTGTTCGAGCCGATCCCCGTAGTGTGCCTTGAGTTTCGGCCGAGCCAGCTTCCGGATACCGGTCAGCAGGCCGTTCTCCAACGTGAAAGGCGTTGCCTCCACGATGAAATCACGAGGAATCTCATACGACTGCAGACCGGCGGCACGAGCCGCGTCCTGCAGCGAGTCGCTGATCGCGGCCTTCGGCGTCGCCGGATCGGTCGGCACCACGACGGCCAGCAGATAGGGCCGGGCACTGTTGCCGTAGATGTAGATCTGGCGGACCAGCGGGCTGTCACCGAACACCGCCTCCAGCTTGGAGACCGTGACGAACTCGCCCTGCGACAGCTTGAGCACGTTGTTGCGCCGGTCCAGGTACTCGACCTGATCCGGGCCGAGTTCGGCAACGATGTCGCCGGTGCGGTAATAGCCGTCCTCGTCGAACATCTCCGCAGTGATGTCCGGACGCTTGTAGTAGCCGGGGAACATTTGCTCGGACTTGACGAGCAACTCACCGCGCGGATGCGGCTGGTCGGTACGGAAGTAACCAAGATCGGGTACGTCGACCAGCTTGTAGTCGATCACCGGCGGGCGCTGGATGTGGCCGTCGACGAACACCGACCCGGCCTCGGTCGAGCCGTAACCCTCCAACAGGTGCATGTCGAGCAGGGTTTCCACCCAGGTCTTCATCTCCGCGGAGATCGGGGCGGAACCGGTGAGGGCGGACACGAAACGACCGCCGAGCAGGGTGTCGCGCACCTCGGCCAGAACCTCGGCCTCCGAGCCCGCGCCGCGCTGGTCGATCCGGCTCTGATACTCGCCGAACAGCATGTCCCAGATGCGCGGCACGAAGCTGAGCTGGGTGGGACGGACCAGGGCGAGATCTTCGAGGAACGTCGAAAGGTCACTGCGCGCGGCGAAGTATGCGGTGCCGCCGGTGCTGATGGTGCCGTAGAGGATGCCGCGGCCCATCACGTGGCTCATCGGCAGGAAGTTCAGCGTGATCGCGGGTAGGACGCTCTGCTTCTCGTCCCAGCTGGCCTTGGAGGCCATCCGCCACATGTTGGCGACTTTGCTCTCGGGATACATGGCGCCCTTCGGCGTGCCGGTGCTTCCCGAGGTGTAGACCAGCAAGGTCAACGGATCGGCCTGACCGGACACGTACAGCGGAGCATCGGCCAGCGACCGTCCGCGGTCCAGCACATCGGCCATCGATTCGACGACGATGTCAGTCCCGGCCAGCTTGGCCTTGGCCGCCTCGAACGCCTCACGCTGGTCATCGACCTCGGGCCGGTAATCGAAGACCACCAGCCGCGCCGGGGCGGGCCCGGATTGGATGAGTTCGATCGCATCGTCGAGGAAGTCGACACTGGACGCGATCAGCTTGGGTTCGGTTTCGGTGACGATCGGGCGCAGCTGGGCGACCGGTGCGCTGGTCTGCAGCGGTACCGATACCGCGCCGAGTTCGATCAGCGCGACGTCGATGGTGGTGTAGTCGACGCTGGTGAATCCGAGAATGGCGACGCGATCGCCGGGCTTGACCGGATGGTTGTGCCACGCGTTGGTGACGGCCTGGATCCGGCTGCCGAGCTGGCGGTAGGTGATGGTCTCGAAGGTGGGCAGGAGTTCGGCCCGGGTGCGTCCATTGGATTCGGTGACGAGTTCGACGGCGCGCTGGCCGAGCGCGGGGCGGTCGGCGTAGCCGGCCATGATCTCTTTGACGACGGCGGGCAGCCGGAGGTCCGGGTTGTCGGCCGCCGCGGTCACGGCCTCGCTGGGCTTGGCATCGGCGAACTGTTGATCAGTGCGGTAAAGGTCGGCGAGGCGGCGTTCGTACCGCTCTTCGCGTGTTTCGATCGACATAATTTGGTCCCCTGAGCAAATCAACTTCTTTGTGTCGGCGCTCGACGGCGCCTAGTAATTACTACGTTAGTAAAACTAAATATATTTCGAGTTGCCAGTTCAGACGGTGCGAGATGCGTCACGCCGGGAGCGCCTGCTCGACTCTGCGGCAAGGGCGGGAGAGTCCGAGTGTGGGCTGCCCTCACCGCAGAGTCGAAGCAGATCATGGTCACAGCAGGCCGAGCTGCTTCAGGTTGGTCACGTACTGGACGATCACGGCCGGTGTCAGGTGGGGAATGTCCTTGTCCGGGCCGATCTTGGCGTCCTGCACCGCGGTTCGGAACCGGTCGGCCGGTGCCGTGCCGCCCAGCAGCGGCTGCTCGGGTTCCTGATAGTTGTGCAGCAGCGGCAGCAACGACGCTTGGCGCTGTTTGTCCGGTAACGCCCGCAGAGTGCTTTCGAAGCGGTGCAACCAATCGCGGTAGTCGGCGATGCGCTCGATCGGGTAGCCCGCCTCGTTCAGCCAGTCCACGAATTCGTCGAGGCCGATGCCATCGTCGTAGGGGTTCGTCACGTGATACGTCTCGAAACCCTCCGTCGATTGGGCGCCGAGCGTCGAGATCGCCTCCGCGATGAACTCCACCGGCAGGCCGTCGTAGTGCGCTCGTGGCCGGTTGCCGTCGGAGTCGTAGAACGAACCCGGTGCGATGCCGCTCGCGACCAGGCTCAGCATCAGCCTGGTGAACATGTCGGGCACGTTGAGCTGACCCGAATAGGTTGTGTCAGCCATGATCATGTCGCAGCGGAAGACCGCAACGGGCAGTCCGCAGAGGTCATTGGCCTCGCGCAGCAGGACTTCGCCGGCCCACTTGCTGTTGCCGTACCCGTTGGCGTAGCTGTCGCCGACGACACGAGTCGGGCTCATCACGCGAACGTCGGCGTCTTCGACGAAACTGCCCGGTTCGATGCCCCAGCCGACGGCGATCGTCGAAACGTAGGTGTAGGGCTTGATCTTGGTGGTCAACGCGATGCGGATCAGCTCTGCGGTGCCGAGCGCGTTGGGGCCGAACAGCTCGCTGTAGGGGAGCACATGGTTGACGAGTGCAGCCGGATCGACAATGAGGTCGACGGTGTCGGCAAGCCGCTGCCACGTCTGCTGGTCGAGGCCGAGGTTGGCCTCACCCTTGTCGCCGGCGATGACTTCGAGGTGGTCGGCGGCCAGATTGCGGTAGTGCGCAAGCAGTTTCGCGTCGCCGACATCGAAAGTCGCGTCCAGGCGCGCCCGAGCATCCTCATCGGACTTGGCGCGAACGAGGCAGATCACCTTGCCGTCGACGAGATCCATGCGCTCGAGCCAGTCCAGGGCCAGATAACGGCCCAAGAAGCCCGTCGCGCCCGTCAGCAGGACCGTGCGGACCTCGGCGGCTGCCTTCGGCAGGGACGGTGCGGCGGCCAACGTCTGGTCGTCGATGAACTTGTCGAGCGTGAGGTCGGCCGCAGCCACCTCGGCCGTATGCCTGCCGTGCACCGACGCGTACGTGGGTCGCTCGGAGCCCGGTTGGCGTTCCGCCTCGATGTAGGCGGCGATCGCGGCGAGATCATTTGCCGGGCTGACGATCACGCCCACCGGCACGTCGACATCGAAGATCTCCCGCAGCAGATTCCCGAATGTCAACGCCGACAGCGAATCTCCACCCAGGTCGGTGAAGTGCGCGTCGGGCTGCAGATCGCTCGCCGACGCGCCGAGCAGGGCGCCGGCGGCGCGGCTCACGGTTTCCAGGACCGGGGCGTCGGCACCATTCGCGCGTAGCGCGCGCAGTTCGCTGGCCTGGCCATCGGCGAGTTCAGCGTAGAGCTGCTCCAGCCGATCGGCGTAGTGTGCCTTCAGTTTCGGCCAGGCGAGTTTGCGGATGCCGGTCAGCAGTCCGTTCTCGAGCGTGAAAGGTGTTGTCTCCACGATGAAGTCACGCGGGATCTCGTAGGACTGCAGGTCGGCGTCGCGCGCCACCTGCTGCAGCGACTCGGCGATCTGGCTCTTGAGCTCTGCGGCCTCATAGCGGTTGAGGGCGGTTTCGGTCGGCACGACGACCGCAAGCAGGTAGGGGCGCGCGCTGTTGCCGTAGATGTAGACCTGGCGCACAAGGGGGCTGTTGCCGAACACCGCCTCAAGCTTGGCCAGCGTGACGAACTCGCCCTGTGCGAGCTTGAGCACGTTGTTACGCCGATCCACGTACTTGAGCCGATCGGTCCCGATTTCGGCCACGATGTCGCCCGTCTTGTAGAAGCCGTCCTCGTCGAAGACCCCGGCGGTGATCTCGGGGCGCTTGTAGTAGCCGGGGAACATGTTGTCGGTCTTGACCAGCAGCTCACCGCGTGGATGGGGCTGATCGGTGCCGAAGTAACCCAGGTCCGGCACGTCGACGAGCTTGTAATCGATCACCGGCGGGCGCTGCACCTGGTCGTCGAGGAACACCATGCCCGCCTCGGTGGAGCCGTAACCCTCCAGCAGGTGGATTTCGAGGAACGTCTCCAGCCACGCCTTGAGCTCGGGTGAGATGGGTGCGGAGCCGGTCATGGCCGAGATGAAGCGGCCGCCCAGCAGGTTGCGCCGCAGATCGTCCATTACCTCGGTCTCGATCACGGCGCGGTCGCCGTCATTGAGACGAGAGTCCACCTGGCTTTGGAACTCGCCGTGGATCATCTCCCAGACGCGGGGGACGAAGTTCAGTTCGGTGGGCCGGACCAACGCCAGGTCTTCGAGGAGTGTCGAGAGGTCGCTGCGCGCGGCGAAGTAGCACGTGCCACCGGCCGCAAGCGATGCGTAGAGGATGCCGCGCCCCATCACGTGGCTCATCGGCATGAAGCTGAGGTTGATCGATGCCGCTGTCGGGCCGAACCAGGCCTTGCTGTTGCGGCGCCAGAACTTCGCGACTGCGCTCTGCAGGTACATCGCACCCTTGGGCGCGCCTGTGCTGCCAGAGGTGTAGATCAGCAGTGCCAGTGGATCGGCTTCGTCGGACCGGGGGTCCGGTGCCTGGGGCAGGGTGCGACCACGAGCTTCGAGGTCGGCAAGGGTGTCGACGACGACTGGGCTGCCCGCCGCGGCGAGCCGGGCCCTGGCGGCGGCGAGCGCGTCGCGATGGTCGTCGACCTCGGGGTGATGATCGAACACGATGAGCTGGGCCGGCGCGTGGGCCGTGAGTACCAGCTCGACGGCGTCGGCGACATAGTCGACGCTCGCGGCGATCACGCTCGGTTCGGTTTCGACGACGATCGGTGCCAGTGCGGCGGCCGACGAACTCGTCTGGAGAGGTACGGAGACCGCACCGACCTGGCCGAGCGCGGTGTCGATCGTGGTGTAGTCGGCACTGGTGAAGCCGAGGATTGCGACTCGGGCCCCGGGCGTGACGCCCGACTCGTGCAACGCGCCGGCAAGCGCGCTCACCCGCTGCCACAGTTCGCCGTAGGTGATCGTGTCGAAGCGGGGGAGAAGCTGCGCGGTCGTACGGCCCGTCGCCGGGTCGACGACGAACTCGACTGCCCGTTCACCGAGTGCCGGGCGGTCCGAATATCCCTTCAGCACGGTCTGGACGATCTGGGGCAATCGCAAGCCGGGTTTGTCGACTGCCGCGGTGACCGATTCGTCGGGTGTGGCGGCGGCGAACTGCGGGTCGCTGACGGTCAATTCGGCGATGCGGCGTGCCAGCCGCTCTTCATTCGTATCAGTCGACATAAGAAAGTCCTCTTGAAATAGCTAAATCTGGAACGGCGCGACGCTGCGCCCAACGACTACTACGTTAGTAAAACTAAACTTATTTCCAGATCAGCTGCGTCGCGGCTGTCAATGTGCTGTGAATTCCGGACATTCTCGAGCGCGATGTCAAATTGATTGTTGGGCAGCTGAATTCGTAAGACGTGACCGGCGTCAGCGGATTGCCGGAATTACCGTTCCCGGGCTGCGGCGGCCGGCGAGCACTTCGACCGCAGCACTCGGATCGGGCACTGCGATGAGCAGATCGCGCGTGGCTGCTAACGCAGCTGCCGATGGCTCGACGCCGCCGACGGCATCGGCGAAGTCCAGTAGGTGCACGGTCGCCTCCAGGAGCGCGACCTCAGCGACCGCCGCGAGCGTAGTGCTGCCCACAATCGGATACCGGATGACGGTGCGATCCGGGTCAGACATCTCGGGCATCCGGCGCAGACTGCGCGCGCACTCGCCGAACCGGGCGGCGGACAGCTGCGGCGTCAACGCCGGCGCCTCGGATGCCGCTCGGTCCGCGATCTGATCGGCCGCGGTGTTGGCGACCCCATCCGGCTCGTTGAAGATCCGCAACATCACGGCCGCGTCGGTGACCGCCGCGGGCCCGTCCACGGTGCCCGCCGCGAGCACTTCGAATGTCGTCGATTCGGGGCACACGTGCGCCACGAGCGCCTGGACCTGCCACGGGACGCACCTGGTTGGCGTGTGCCACTGCGCGTCGGTGAGCTCGGCGCACCGGCTGCCCCACCGTTCCCAGGCGTCGGCGAGCACATCGCGCAGTGTGACGTCGGCGAGGCGCATTTCTCCAGCCTAAGAGCGTTAGGCCTCGGTCCGGTGTGGGTACCCAGCCGTACGACAAAGGAGGCATCATGACCGAATTCGACACTCGTCGTGGCGGCAGGATGCGGATGCCGCGCAGTCGCGGCGCCGCGAGCGGTTTCCTGCTGCTGGTGCTGGGAATCTGGGGTGCGTTGATCCCATTCATCGGACCGTACTTCGACTTCGCTTTCAGCCCGGACCAGCCGTGGGTCTGGACGATGGGACGCGGCTGGCTGGAAGTTCTCCCCGGCGTCGCAGCCGCTGTCGGCGGCTTACTGCTACTTGCTTCGGGTAACCGCGCGACCGCCATGCTCGGCGGCTGGCTGGCCGTAGCCGCCGGCGCCTGGTTCGTGATCGGGCGGGCACTGGCCGGACCGCTCGGCCTGGGCGACGCGGGCACGCCGGTCGCAGTCACCGAAGCCAAGCAGGTGTCACTCGAGTTGGCGTACTTCTCCGGCCTTGGTGCGCTGATCGTCTTCCTCGGCGCCATGGCGCTGGGCCGGTTGTCCATTCGCAGTGTCCGTGACATCGAGTACGCGCAGCGCCCGATGGTGACGGAGCCGGTGCCGGCGGCTGCCGTTCCGGCTGCCGACGCGGCGCCGACGACCGCGATGCCCGCCGCGCCGAAGCGTCGTGGGCTGGGCAGCTGGTTCGGCGGTGGACGCCACACCCCGGCGCACTAGAGGTCGCGCAGAATCAGCTCGAGCACGTCGAGTCCTTCGATGAGCAGTTCGTCGCTGATCGTGAGCGGGGGCAGGAACCGCAGCACATTGCCGTAAGTGCCGCAGGACAACACAATCACTCCGGCGGTGTGGGCCCCCGCGCACAACGCCTTCGTCAGCTCGGCATCCGGTTCTGTGGTGCCGGGCTTGACGAGTTCCATGGCGATCATCGCGCCGCGGCCACGCACATCGCCGATCCGGTCGTCCTCGGCCTGCAGACGCCCCAGTCGGTCCTTCATCAGCTGCTCGATCTGCTGCGCCCGCGCGACCAACCCGTCGGATTCGATGGTCTCGATCGTCGCCAGTGCGGCCGCGCACGCGAGCGGATTACCGCCGTACGTGCCGCCGAGACCGGACACGTGCGGCGAGTCCATGATCTCGGCACATCCGGTGACCGCGGACAGTGGCAATCCGTCGGCGATACCTTTCGCCGTGACGATGAGGTCGGGCTCGATGCCTTCGTGCTCGCACGCGAACATCGCACCGGTACGGGCGAACCCGGTTTGCACCTCGTCGGCGATGAACACGACATCGTTGCGGCGACACCAGTCGAGCAGCGCAGGCAGGAATCCGTCGGCAGGGACGATGAAACCGCCCTCGCCCTGGATGGGCTCGATGATGACCGCGGCGAGATTGTCGGCGCCGATCTGCTTGTCGATCACGCTGATCGCTCGTCGCGCCGCGAGCTCACCGTCCGTGGCGAGCTCCTTGCCGAACTCCGCGTCGCGGAACGGGTAGGACAAGGGCGCGCGGTACACCTCGGGCGCGAACGGTCCGAAGCCGTGCTTGTAGGGCATCACCTTGGCGGTGAGCGCCATCGTGAGGTTCGTCCGTCCGTGGTAGGCATGGTCGAACGCGACGACGGCCGGCTTGTGGGTGTGCGACCGGGCGATCTTGACGGCGTTCTCGACGGCCTCCGAGCCCGAGTTGAACAACGCCGAGCGTTTTTCGCCGCGCACGGGCGTGAGCCGGTTGAGGTGCTCGCAGACCGCCACATACTCCTCGTACGGCGTCACCATGAAGCACGTGTGCGTGAACTCGGATGCTTGAGCCGCGACTGCGTCCACCACCCGCGGTGAGGCGTTGCCGATGGTCGTGACGGCGATACCGGAACCAAGGTCGATCAGCCGGTTGCCGTCGACGTCCTCGACGATGCCGCCGGCGGCCCGCGCGGCATAGACCGGCATGGTGTTGCCGACGCCGCGGGCCACCGCCGCGGTCTTGCGATCGATGAGGGCCTGGGAATTCGGGCCGGGGATGGCGGTGGCCAAGTGACGGCTCTGTTCTAAATGGCTCAACACTGACTCCTGCGAACGGAACGGCGGCGCGGTGAGATAGAGCGCGATTCGAGCCTAGTCGTCACGGTCAGGCATCAATCCGTTTTGCCGCCGATCATGATTAGGCACCGGCCAGGCATGGCGATTAGTGTCGCTAACAGCTGCTCAAGGAGACGGGGCCCTCGGCGCTGCGCTGGGGCAATGGCAGACTGGACAACTACGAGGTGCTGGGCCCGCACGGTCCGGTCACCGCATACACGACTCGAAACGAAAGACAGTGCTGCCATGGATCTGGTCATCTTCCTGCCCCTTCTGATCATCATGGGCGCATTCATGTTCTTTGCGTCGCGCAGGCAGAAGAAGGCGATGCAAGCCACGATCGACCTGCACAACTCGCTGCAGATCGGGGACCGGATCCACACCACGTCCGGTCTGCAGGGCACCATCACCGGCATCACCGACGACAACATCGATCTGGAGATCGCTCCCGGCGTCGTCACCACCTGGATGAAGCTTGCGGTCCGCGACCGCATCGAGTCCGACGCCGACGATTCCTACGACGACGATGACGCGACGCCCGCGGCTACCGAGCTGACCGAAAGCGCCGGCGTGACCGACACGGACGGTCTGAAGAAAGACTGACAGCAGACCACACAGGACAAGCACGTACCCTTTGCGGTGCTGACGAACTGATCTCAAGGAGACCTAAGCAACGTGGCATCGTCTTCGGCGCCGGTGCACCCTGCCCGCTACCTGACGCTCTTTCTGGTGCTGCTTGTCGGCGTCTACCTACTGGTGTTCCTGACCGGTGACAAGCAGGCCAAACCCAAACTCGGCATCGACCTGCAGGGCGGTACCCGGGTCACGCTCACCGCGCGTACCCCGGACGGCTCAGCCCCCACGCGGGAAGCCCTCAACCAGGCCCAGCAGATCATCAGCGCCCGCGTCGACGGTCTCGGTGTGTCCGGCTCAGAGGTCGTCATCGATGGCGACAACCTGGTCATCACCGTGCCGGGCAACGACGGCAACGAGGCGCGCAACCTCGGACAGACCGCTCGGTTGTATGTGCGGCCCGTCATCCACGCGATGGCGGCCAAACCGCCCGCCGCGGAGAACGGCCAACCGCCCGCAGGGGCGCCAGGCGCCCCGGCAGCACCCGGCGCGCCCGGCGGACTTCCCGGGATGCCGGGACTGCCCGGAATGCCGGGTATGCCCGGCCTGCCGGGCCTGCCGGGCATGGCGCCGCCAGGAGCCCCTCAGGAGGCGCCGCCCGCGGGTTCGCTGCCCGCCGAGGCGCCGCCCGTCGGCGAACAACCGGCACCGCCCGCCGGTGAGCCCGCGCCGCAACCCCGCCCTTACCCGCTCGAGCCGGCACCCGCCCCTGGCGAGCCGACCCCGGCTCCTGCCCCCGGTGAGCCCGCTCCGGCTCCCGGTGAAGCACCGGCGCCGGCCCCAGCGCCGGGCGCGCCCGCACCCGGGTCGCCCAAGCCTGGCGAACCGAAAGCCGATCTGGCGCAGCGGATTGCCGACGAGAAACAGCTCCGGCAGAGCACCGACCCGTCGATCCAGATCCTGGCTCTGCAGTTCCAGGCCACCCGTTGTGGCGATGACGATGTGCTGGCCGGTAACGACGACCCCAACTTGCCGTTGATCACGTGTTCGACGGACGGCCAGACGGTCTACCTGCTCAACAAGTCGATCATGAGCGGTGAAGAGATCCAGAACGCCACATCCGGACTGGACCAGCAGCAGGGCCAGTACGTGGTCGACGTGGAGTTCAAGAGCGGCGGCGCCAAGACCTGGGCCGACTTCACCGCCGCCAACGTGGGCACGCAGACGGCGTTCACGCTCGACTCCAAGGTGGTCAGCGCCCCGGAGATCCGCGAAGCCATTCCTGGCGGCAACACTCAGATCACCGGTAACTTCACCGCCGATTCGGCGCGCGAACTGGCCAACGTGCTCAAGTACGGCTCGCTGCCGCTGTCCTTCGAATCCTCGGAGGCCGAGACGGTTTCGGCGACGCTTGGCCTGTCATCGCTGCGGGCCGGCCTGATCGCCGGTGCGATCGGACTCGCGGCTGTGTTGCTGTACTCGCTGCTGTACTACCGCGTTCTCGGACTGCTCGTCGCGCTGTCGCTTGTCGCTTCCGGCGCAGTGGTTTACGCCATCCTGGTGCTGCTCGGCAGGTACATCGGCTACACGCTCGACCTCGCCGGTATCGCCGGTCTGATCATCGGTATAGGTACGACGGCGGACTCGTTCGTCGTGTTCTTCGAACGCATCAAAGACGAGATACGCGAAGGGCGTTCGTTCCGGTCCGCGGTACCGCGAGGCTGGGCGCGTGCTCGAAAGACGATCGTGTCGGGTAACGCGGTCACGTTCCTGGCCGCGGCGGTGCTGTACTTCCTGGCGATCGGTCAGGTGAAGGGCTTCGCGTTCACGCTCGGCTTGACCACGATCCTCGACCTTGTCGTGGTGTTCCTGGTGACCTGGCCGTTGGTGTACCTGGCGTCCAAGTCGCCGACGATGGCCAAACCCGGACTGAACGGACTCGGCGCGGTGCAGCAGATCGCGCGGGAACGCCGGGAGGCTTCGCATGCGACCGCGGGACGGGGATAGGCACATGGCCGCAAAGAACACAAAAGCAACCGAAACCGACACCACCGAAACCGCCGTGGACGCGCAAGGCATCGAGTCGTCGTCCGCACTGCCGAAGCACGGATTCTTCGTCCGGCTCTACACCGGTACCGGCGCGTTCGAGGTCATCGGCCGCCGCAAGCTCTGGTATACGGTCAGCGGGATCATCGTCGCGATCTCGATCGCGGCCATGCTGTTGCGCGGCTTCACCTTCGGCATCGACTTCGAGGGCGGCACCAAGGTGTCGATGCCGACGGCCGGTGCCCAGGGCACCATCACCGTGCAACAGGTCGAAGACGTCTTCAACAAGACGCTGGGCCGCGCGCCCGAATCGGTCGTGACGGTCGGCAGTGGTGGCTCGGCCACCGTGCAGATCCGCTCCGAGACCCTGTCCAACGAGGAAGCCGAGAATCTTCGGACCGCGCTTTTCGACGCGTTCCAGCCGAAGGGCAGCGACGGCCAGCCGAGCAAGCAGGTGATCAGCGACTCCGCGGTATCGGAGACGTGGGGTGGGCAGATCACCCAGAAGGCGTTGATCGCGCTTGTGGTGTTCCTGGTCCTCGCGGCCATCTACATCACCTGGCGCTACGAGCGGTACATGGCCATCGCCGCGCTGGCGACGCTGGTGTTCGACCTCGTCGTCACCGCCGGGGTCTATGCGCTGGTCGGATTCGAAGTCACGCCGGCCACCGTCATCGGCCTGCTGACGATTCTGGGTTTCTCCCTGTACGACACCGTGATCGTGTTCGACAAGGTCGAGGAGAACACCAACGGGTTCGAGCACACGACCCGGCGAACGTTCGCCGAGCAGGCCAACCTCGCGGTCAACCAGACGTTCATGCGATCGATCAACACGAGCCTCATCTCGGTGCTGCCCATCGTGGCGCTGATCGTCGTGGCGGTCTGGTTGCTGGGTGTCGGCACCTTGATGGATCTGGCCTTGGTGCAGCTCGTCGGCGTCATCGTCGGCACATACTCGTCGATCTACTTCGCGACCCCGCTGCTCGTGTCGATGCGCGAACGCACCGAGCTCGTGCGCAAGCACACCCGACGCGTGCTCAACCGCAGGCAGCCGGGCAAGACCGGTGCCAAGTCGGCCCAGCCGGCCGGCTCCGAGTCCGACGAGGTCGACGACTCCGCCACCGAGACGGTCCCGGCAGGCGCCGGTCAGCCTGCCGCGGCCAAGCCCGCCCCCGGGGCACGTCCGTCACGCCCGTCGACGTCGAAGACAGGTCGTCCGTCCGGTAAACGGACCACCCGGCGGTAAACCGGATGGCTCATCACGGGGCCATCGCCCGAGTGCGGACAGCAGCGACGGTGATGACACTGTCACTGCTGGCCGGCATCGGCCTGTCGGCATGCGCGGGCGGCTCGGCCGACGAGATCGACTACGCGGTCGACGGCACGTTGACCACCTACAACACCAACACCGTTGCGGGAGCGGCGTCGGGCGGACCGCAGGCCTTCGCGCGGGCACTGACCGGTTTCACGTACCACGGCCCCGACGGACAGGTCGTCGCCGATCATGACTTCGGCTCGGTCTCGGTGGTGGGGCGTGCCCCGCTCGTACTCGACTACGTGATCAGCGACAAGGCGGTCTACTCCGACGGCAAGCCGATCACGTGTGACGACCTGGTGCTTGCCTGGGCCGCGCAATCCGGTCGATTCCCCGGATTCGACGCGGCCAGTCGCGCCGGCTACCGCGACATCGGTTCGGTGGATTGCGCGCCAGGGCAGAAGCGGGCCCGCGTGTCGTTCGCCCAGGACCGCGGGTTCCTCGACTACGGCCATCTCTTCTCGGCGACTTCGCTCATGCCGTCGCACGTCATCGCCGACGAACTCGGCGTCGGTGACGGCGGCGTGACCACCGCGATCCAGACCTCTGACCTGGTCGCGATCGAGCGCATCGCGCAGGCCTGGAATACCACGTGGGATCTGAAGCCCGACCTCGAGCTGAAACGGTTCCCGTCGTCGGGCCCCTATCGGCTCGAGTCGGTTTCCGAGGACGGCTCGATAGTTCTGGTGGCCAATGACAAGTGGTGGGGCACCCCGCCGGTCACCAACAAGATCACCGTGTGGCCGCGTGGCGCCGACATCCAGGAACGCGTCAACGAAGGCGAGTTCGACGTCGTCGACATCGCGACGGGATCGTCCGGCCTGCTCAACCTGCCCGACGATTACGTGAGCACCGACACCCCCTCGGCCGGCATCGAACAACTGATCTTCGCGCCCGGCGGTCCGTTGGGCGCGACGCCGGCCCGGCGTGCCGTCGCGTTGTGCACGCCGCGCGACGTGATCGCCCGCAACGCCGAGATGCCGATCGCCAACGCGAGGCTCAGCCCGGCCGTCGAGGATGCGTTCAGCGCAGCCGAAGGGGTTGCCGAAGCAGGCCAGTTCGGCGTCGCCAACCCCGAAGCGGCCAGGGAGGCGATCGACAATCGGCCGCTCACGGTCCGCATCGGGTACCAGACGCCGAACGCACGGCTGGCCGCCACCGTCGGCGCGATCGCGAAATCCTGTGCCGCGGCCGGTATCACCGTGCAAGACGCCGGATCGGAGACGGCAGGCCCTGTTGCATTGCGCAACAACGAGATCGATGCACTGCTGGCCGGCACGGGAGGCGCCGCCGGCAGCGGATCGTCGGGCTCGTCGGCGATAGACGCCTACGCGCTGCACTTCGGCAACGGCAACAACCTGCCCGCCTACAACAACGAACGCATCGACGGCATCATCGACGCCCAGGCCGTCACGTCCGACCCGAAAGAACTCGCGCGCTTGGTCGGGGAGGGGGCACCGATCCTGTGGGCCGACGTGCCGACCCTGCCGCTGTACCGCCAACAGCGCACCGTACTGACATCGACGAAGATGTATGCCGTGAGCAGTAATCCGACCCGATGGGGCGCCGGCTGGAACATGGACCGCTGGAAGTTGTCGCAATGAGTTTGGACGAGGAAACACTCGCACAGGTGTCGAAGCTCATCGCTTCGATGACCCGGGAGGTCGCGGACTTCCCCGAACCCGGTATCCAGTTCAAGGACCTGACCCCACTGCTCGCCAGCGCGGAGGGGTTGAGGGCGGTGACCGACGCGCTCGCGGCCACTGCCAACGGCGCCGACCTGGTGGCCGGCCTGGATGCCCGGGGCTTCCTGCTCGGTGCCGCGGTCGCGACCCGGCTCGGCACCGGCGTCCTCGCGGTACGAAAGGGCGGCAAGCTGCCGCCGCCGGTGCACAGTGCGACCTACCAGTTGGAGTACGGCAAGGCCACGCTCGAGATCCCCGCCGAAGGAATTGACATCGCCGGCCGCAACGTTGTGATCATCGACGATGTCCTGGCCACCGGCGGCACTCTGTCAGCCGCGGCGCGCCTGCTCACCGAAGGTGGGGCGAACGTGACCAATGCGGCGGTCGTGCTCGAGCTGACGGCTCTCGGCGGTCGCGACGCAGTAGCTCCCCTGGCAGTTAGCAGCTTGCATACGGTGTGAGGGATATCCTCGAAATCTCAGATGAACAGCAGGAGGTGACGACGATGGCCGACGATCCCGCAACCGGCCAGGCCGTGCAGTCTCCTCCCGCGCTGCCCGAGATCATGCCGCCCGACACGGCCAAGACCAGTGCGTCGCGCCGGGTGCGCGCCCGGCTGGCCCGCCGGATGACTGCCCAGCGCAGCGCCGTCAACCCGGTGCTCGAACCGCTCGTAGCGGTGCACCGCGAGATCTACCCGAAGGCCGACCTGCAGCTGCTGCAGCGCGCCTACGACGTCGCCGAGCAACGGCACGCCGACCAGTTGCGCAAGTCGGGCGACCCCTACATCACCCATCCGCTGGCAGTGGCCAACATCTTGGCCGAGCTCGGTATGGACACCACCACGCTGGTGGCCGCGCTGCTGCACGACACGGTCGAGGACACCGGCTACACGCTCGAAGCGCTCACCGCGGAGTTCGGCGCCGAGGTGGGCCACCTGGTCGACGGTGTCACCAAGCTCGACAAGGTTGTGCTCGGCTCCGCTGCCGAGGGCGAGACCATCCGCAAGATGATCATCGCGATGGCCCGCGACCCGCGGGTTCTGGTGATCAAGGTCGCCGACCGGTTGCACAACATGCGCACGATGCGGTTCCTGCCGCCTGAGAAGCAGGCGCGCAAGGCCCGCGAGACGCTCGAAGTCATTGCGCCCCTTGCTCATCGGCTGGGCATGGCCACGGTCAAGTGGGAGCTGGAGGATCTGTCGTTCGCGATCCTGCACCCCAAGAAGTACGAGGAGATCGTGCGGCTGGTCGCCGACCGGGCGCCTTCGCGCGATACCTACCTGGCCAAGGTGCGCGCCGAGATCGGAGTGGCGCTGTCGGCCATGAAGATCAATGCGGTCGTCGAGGGCAGGCCCAAGCACTACTGGTCGATCTATCAGAAGATGATCGTCAAGGGCCGGGATTTCGACGACATCCACGATCTGGTCGGCGTGCGCATCCTGTGTGACGAGATCCGCGACTGTTATGCCGCCGTTGGCGTGGTGCATTCGCTGTGGCAGCCGATGGCCGGGCGGTTCAAGGACTACATCGCTCAGCCGCGCTACGGCGTGTACCAGTCGTTGCACACCACCGTCGTCGGCCCCGAGGGCAAGCCGCTGGAAGTGCAGATCCGCACCCGCGACATGCACCGCACCGCCGAGTACGGCATCGCCGCGCACTGGCGTTACAAGGAAGCCAAGGGCCGCAACGGAGTTCTGCACAGCCACGCCGCTGCCGAGATCGATGACATGGCCTGGATGCGCCAGCTTCTCGACTGGCAGCGGGAGGCCGCCGACCCTGGCGAGTTCCTGGAGTCCCTGCGCTACGACCTCGCGGTGCAGGAGATCTTCGTGTTCACCCCGAAGGGCGACGTCATCACCCTGCCGACGGGCTCCACGCCGGTGGACTTCGCCTATGCCGTGCACACCGAGGTCGGCCACCGCTGCATCGGGGCGCGCGTCAACGGCCGGCTCGTCGCGCTGGAGCGCAAGCTCGAAAACGGCGAAGTCGTCGAGGTTTTCACGTCAAAGGCGCCCAACGCCGGACCGTCGCGCGACTGGCAGACCTTCGTCGTGTCGCCGCGGGCGAAAGCCAAGATCCGGCAGTGGTTCGCCAAGGAGCGTCGCGAAGAAGCCCTTGAATCAGGTAAGGACGCCATCGCGCGTGAGGTCCGCCGCGGCGGGCTTCCCTTGCAGCGCTTGATGAATGCCGAAACCATGGGCGCGTTGGCCCGCGAACTGCGCTACACCGACGTGTCGGCGCTCTACACCGCGGTCGGTGAGGGTCATGTCTCGGCACGGCATGTCGTGCAGCGGCTGCTCGCGCAGTTCGGCGGGGACGAGGCTGCCGAGGACGAGCTTGCCGAGCGCTCCACGCCGGCCACCATGCCCGTGCGCCAGCGCAGCACCGACGACACCGGGGTGGCGGTGCCCGGCGCGCCAGGCACCCTGACCAAGCTGGCCAAGTGCTGTACCCCGGTCCCTGGCGACACCATCATGGGCTTCGTCACGCGCGGCGGGGGAGTGAGCGTGCACCGCACCGACTGCACGAACGCCGAATCCCTGCAGCAGCAGTCGGAGCGCATCATCGAAGTCGAATGGGCGCCGTCGCCGTCGTCGGTGTTCCTGGTCGCGATCCAGGTGGAGGCGCTCGACCGGCACCGGCTGCTGTCGGACGTGACGCGCGTGCTTGCCGACGAGAAGGTCAACATCCTGTCGGCGTCGGTCACCACGTCCAACGACCGGGTCGCGATCAGCCGGTTCACGTTCGAGATGGGCGACCCCAAACACCTCGGGCATCTGCTGAGCGTGGTGCGCAACGTCGAAGGCGTCTACGACGTGTACCGCGTCACGAGCGCGGCCTGATCCCGCGCCGGTCAGCCCCGCTCCAGGACAGCCCGCAGGAAGGTCCGGGTCCGCTCGTGCTCGGGTTCGGCGAACAACTTCGCGGGCGGGGCATCCTCGACGATGCGGCCAGCGTCGAACATCAGCACCCGATCAGACACCTCGCGGGCGAAGTCCATCTCGTGCGTCACGCACAGGAACGTGATGTCGGTGCTGGCGGCGATGTCCTTGAGCAGCGCGAGAACTCCGGCGACGAGTTCGGGATCGAGCGCCGAAGTCACTTCGTCAAGCAGCAGCACGTCGGGTTTCATCGCGAGCGCCCGGGCGATCGCGACGCGCTGTTGCTGGCCGCCGGAGAGTTCCGACGGGTGCGCGCCGGCTTTCTCCGGCATGCCGACCAGCTCAAGCAGACGGTGTGCGCGGTCCTCGGCCTCGTCGCGGGCAAGGCCCAGGGAGTGCACCGGTGCCTCGGTGATGTTCTGCAGCACCGACATGTTGGGAAACAGGTTGAACTGCTGGAAGACCATGCCGATTCGCCTGCGCAACTGTCGTTGGTGATTGTCGTCGGCGGGCACCTCGTGGCCCCGGCGGACCATGTGGCTCAAACACTCGCCGTCGACGTAGATCCGGCCATCGCTCACCTGCTCCAAGGTCATCAGCAGCCGCAGGATCGTGGTCTTGCCCGAACCGCTCGGCCCGATCAGGGTGACGAATTCTCCTGGCTGTACTGAGAAGTCGAGCCCGTCCAGCACCGTATGGTCGCCGAATCGCTTGACGACGTCGATGAATCGGATCATCTCAACTGCTGTATCGGACACGCCTCTCCAACCATCGAACGAGTAGGGACGCTGAGTAGCTCAGCACCAGGAACAGGACACCGGCGATCGTCATCGGCTCGACGTACCGGAACGCTTGCGAGCCGGCCTGATTGGCCACCCCCACGACGTCGAGCACACCGATGGTCAGGAGCAGCGGAGTTTCCTTGAGCATCGAGATCGTGTAATTGCCGAGTGCCGGCAACACCCGGGGGATTGCCTGCGGCAGGATCACCGCCGTCCAGGTACGCCGTCTCGGCAGGTTGAGCGCGGTGGCCGCTTCCCACTGCCCGACGGGTACGGCCTCGATCCCGGCCCGGTACACCTCGGCGGTATAGGTCGAGTAGTGCAGCCCGATCGCGATGATTCCGGTGGTCAGTGGGTCGAATTTCAGTCCCACGCTGGGCAGTACGAAAAAGAAGAAGAAGATCTGCACGAGCAGCGGTGTGCTGCGGACGAATTCGATGAACGCCCAAACCGTCGTACTGACCGCCCGGTTGCCCACCCGGCGCATCAACGCGAGCACCAGCCCCAGGGCATACGCCAGCACCGAACCGAACACCGTGGCGATCAAGGTGATCCGCAGCCCGTCGACGACAATGGTGGGCAGTACCTGCCACCCGTAGTCCCAATCCCAGACCATCAGCCCACCCGTCCCGCGCCGGTCGGCGCACCGCTGCGGCCGAACCGGGGGAGCACGCCGCGCCGCGGAGGTTGTCGGCCGACGAGTCTGGCTGCCTTTCGCTCGAGCAGGCGCATCACGGCGGTGATCGCAACCGCCAGCGCCAGATAGAACAACAGCACGATCGACCAGATGGTGGCGGCTTCCGAGATGTAGTTGTTGACCAGTACTTCACGTGCCTGGTAGGTCATCTCGTGCACGGTGATCATCGTCAGCAACGAACTGCTCTTGAGCAGCTGGATGAACAGGTTGTTGAAGGGCGGCACCATCTCGACCAGGGCCTGCGGCAGGATGACCCGCCGCATCCGTTGTGCGGGGGTGAAATTGAGAGCGACACACCCCTCGTACTGGGCCCGGGGCACAGCTTGGATTGCGCCGCGGACGATCTCGGCTCCGTAGGCACCGTGATTCAGCCCGAGCACGACGATGCCGGCGGCCATCGGTACGATCTGGTAGCCCACCAGGACCGGGAGCACGAAGTAGATCCACAGCAGCTGAACGACTTCCGATGTGCCCCGCCAGATCTCGACATAGAGGCGGGCGATCGTGCGCACTATTCGCGATTTCGACAGCATCGCCAGGCCGGCGAGGAATGACAGCACGGCGGCGATCACGATGCCGCCGAGTGTTGCCTCGACCGTCAGAAGCAGGCCCTGGGCAATGGTGTCGACGAAGAAACCGACATTGTCGAACATGAGGCCGGCCTCAGACGGCCGCGCAGAGCTTCTCGGTGGTCACATCCTCAGGCACCTGGTTGTCGGCGGTGAAGCCGAACGGGGCGACGATGTCGAGCCAGGCGCCGCTGTCCTGCAGCTTCTTCAGCTCGGTGTTGAACTGCGCGACCAGTTCGTCGTCGCCGCTACGGAATACGAATCCGCCGGCCTGGATCTGCTCTTCGCCGTTGACGATCGGTACGAACCCCTCGGTGACCTCCAGGGCGGCGCCCGGGTTGTCGGCGAGCATGCGGCGCAGCGAGATATCGGTCAGCGCACCGCAGTAGGCCCGCTGGTCGCGCAAGGCCTGGAACATCTCGGGCTGACCCCGGTAGGACTGAATGTTGCCGGGCGGAATGCCCAGATCTTTGGCGACCGCCTCCTCGACGGTGCCCGACAGCACCGCCAGAGCGACGCCCTGCGCTTTGACGTCGTCGAAATTGTTGATCCGCTGGGGGTTTCCGCTGGGCACCAGCAATGCCGTCGGCGTCACGTAATCCACCGCGGAGAACTGGGCGTTCTGGCAGCGGTCGGGCAGGATCGCCATTCCGGCGGCCACCATGTCGTATTGGCTGGCGTTCAGTGCCGGTATGAGTTGGCCGAACTCGACCTGGGTGGCCTCGACCCGATCGATACCCATCGCCTTGAACACCGCCTTGGCGACCTCAGGCGCCTCGCCGGTGACCGTGCCGTTCTGGGTGTAGCCGTAGGGAACTTCGCCGGCGATGCCGATCTTGATGGCGCCGGCATCCTTGATTCGCTGTAATGTGCCGCCAACACCCGCCTCCGGCACCTTCGAACAACCTGCCAGCAGCGCCGGCGCCCCCAGCGCGAACGCGCCGGCCGCGCCTCCCGCGCGCAAGAAATCTCGTCGTGTCCAGCTCATGCTCAGTCCTTGTCGTATCCACACGTTCACACTCGTATCGACCACAGTTCGATCTGAACGTATGCAAATCGTGCGGGCAGGTCAAAACCTGCCGCGCTACTAGAGGACCGCGGGTGGGCCGGGCCGGCGCCGGAGCAAATACACCGCCGCGCCGAGCACCAGGATCGCCAAGGCGATACCCGCCGCGATTACCGCCGCCCGCACGGTCGTCAAAAACACTGTGGGAGACAGGGTTTCAGGTGACGCCGACTCGTAGGTCAGCGATACCGGCAACGAACCCGACGTCAACAGACTGGCCACTTCGCGCGCTGAATCGGCATCGAAGTTGCCGGTGATCTGAGTACGTCCGCCCGGTATCGCTTCCATGATCTCCGGGGCGCTGACGACTTTCGTGTCGAGCGTGAACGCGGTCTGGGTGCCGACGTTGGCGGCGGTGAACTCGGCCCAGTCGCGGCCTGCGGGTTCATCGAACTCCACGTCCACGACGTATTCGCCGCTCGCGGAATCGCGATTGGACTCGGCATGGCGGATTTGATCGCCGCCGAGTACCGAGTTGTCGAGCAGGTACACCGTCCTGCCGTCGGCCGAGCAGGTGACCAGCGGCAGGTTCGGGTCGTCGTGGCCGGCCAACACGTCATCTTCGCCGCATCGGGTCGACTGAAACTGCAGGGCAAGGATCTGGATGCTCTCATCCGTGCTCTGCCGGAGTTGCTTCTCGTCGGATATCTCCTGTGCGTTGCCGGGTGCAGGTGGTTGTGGTGTCTGGTCGGGCGTTTTCGGATCCTCGACAGCCATCGCGTGGATGACCGGCCGGACGTAGAGCTGCCCCGCCGTGAGCACGTTGCGTATTTCGTCGGTGTCGATATCCCGCCCGGGCACCGTGACGTCAACGCTTTCGCCGGACGCGGCAGCCCGGGCGCCGGTCATCCCGAGTTCGTCCAACCTTTCCTCGACGATCTGCGGCACGCGCGTGATCGCGTCGGGGGAGGGCGGGCCGCCATCCTGCGACTGCATCGTGAAGGTCAACCGGGTTCCGTCGCGGGCCGCCCAGATGTCCTTCGTCAGGAACACCACCACCAGGTACCCGACCAGGACCACCATGAGCACGAGCACCACGACCAGGCGTGCGGGGTCGCGGCCGGGCGGAGAGGCGCTGGGTGCTATGCGACGCACAGTCCAACCCTATGCCGACGTCGAGGCTCGGATCAGTCCAACAGGGCTGAGGTGATGGTCACCGGCGTCGCGGGCTTGCCGTCGTCGCCGCCGCCCTCGATGCCGCCCGCCGCGATCCGGTCCACCGTTGCCAGGCCGGTCTCGTCGACCGTGCCGAACACGGTGTACGTCGGCGGCAGCAGCGAATCCTCGTACACCACGAAGAACTGGCTGCCGTTCGTGCCGGTGCCCGCGTTCGCCGACGCCACCGTGCCACGCGGATAGACCACGGGTGTGCGCAACGCGGGATCGGAGAGCCGGTACTGGTTCGTCGGGTATTCGTTCGGGAACTGGTAGCCCGGCCCACCCATACCGGTGCCCGACGGATCACCGCACTGCAGCACCGACAGCTCACCCGTGGTGAGCCGGTGACAGGGGGTGTCGTCGAAGAAGCCCCGCTGCGCGAGACTCGCGAAATTGTTGACCGTGCAGGGCGCCTGACCGTTGGCGAGGTCGACGCCGATGTTGCCGCGATCGGTGGTGATGCTGGCGGTGACGATGGCCGGCTCGGTGGGCACGGTGCCGGTACGCGGCGGCGTGGCGGGCTTCACCGCGGGTTCGGTGGTCGCCGGGTATTGGCAGTTGGCGCCGAGATTGGGCGGCGGATCGAACGCCGGGAGTGCGTTACCCGGCGACGCGCTTCGCGTGCCCTCCCTGGGCAGATTGTCGGCGGTCTGCACTAGCGCCACGGTGAATATCACCATGAGCGCCACCAACAGGATCGACAGCGCCGTCAGCGCATAGCCGATGACGAGCCCCGCGATGGCCATGCCGCGGCCCTGCTCGCCGTTGCGCTTGATCTGCGACAGCGAGATGTGCCCGAACACAATGCCCAAGGGCGCGAACAGGAATGCGCACACCAGTGACGCGATGGCCATGCTGTTGGTGCGCGGCGGCGGATACCCGGCCGGATAACCGGGGTAGCCCGGTGGGTATCCGCCGTACGGTGGCGGCGCGGTCAAGGTGATCGATCAGTCCAGCGCGACGGACTTCAGTTGGACATCGAGTGCCGGCTTGCCGTCCGGTCCACCGCCTTCGACGCCCGCCGCGGCGATCTTGTCGAGCGTCGCCAGGCCGGTGTCGTCGATCTTGCCGAACACGGTGTAGCCGGGCGGCAGCTGCGAATCCTGGTATACGAGGAAGAACTGGCTGCCGTTGGTGCCCGGGCCGGCGTTGGCCATCGCCAGCGTGCCGCGCGGGTAGACCACCGGCTGCTGAAGTGCGGGATTGTCGGGCTGGTACTGGTTCGTGGGGTACTCGTTGGCGAACTGGTAGCCCGGGCCGCCCGTGCCGCTGCCCGTCGGATCGCCGCACTGCAGGACCGAGAGCCCGCCCGTGGTCAGGCGATGGCACGGGGTGTCGTTGAAGTAGTTCTGCCCGGCCAGGCTCGCGAAGCTGTTGACCGTGCACGGCGCCTTGGCGTTGTCGAGCTGCAGGCCGATGTTGCCCTGCGTGGTCACCATGCTGACGCTGACGTTGGGCGGGTCGGTGGGGACCTTGCCGGTTCGTGGCGGGTTGACCTGCTTGCTGGCTTGCCCGGCAGCCGGGTACTGGCAGTTGGCGCCGAGGTCAGCCGGGGCCACGAACGCGGGCAGCTGGCCGTCGGCGGCGGGCTGTGCCGCGGCGTCGGTGGGCGTCGTGGTGGCAGCGGACGCGGTCGTGCTGTTCGAGTCCTTGCTGGTGATCACGAACGTGGCCACGACGGCGCCGATGACCACGACGGCGGCGACGGCAGAGCCGACGATCGTGTAGATGCGCCGTTTGCGTTCCTGGGCTGCGCGACGCTCCAGCTGGCGTTCCAGCTTGCGCTTGGCCGTCGCACGCCGTTGTTCGTTGGTCGGCACTGCGGCAGTCCTCTCCCTCGTGTGCATGTCATGGGTAATTCGAGTCGGCAACGAGTGTGCCAGGCGATGCTGAGCAAAGGCCTAACGACCCGCGCGAACAGCCGGTGCGAACTCGGCCATGGGAAAATGACACTGTGTTCATCACCGGATTTCCGGCCGGGATGCTGGCGTGCAATTGCTATGTCCTGGCCGAGCGGCCGGGAGCCGACGCGATCGTCGTCGACCCGGGTCAGCGGGCCATGGGCCCGTTGCGCCGCATCCTCGACGAGAACCGGCTCACTCCGGCCGCGGTCCTGCTCACACACGGGCATGTCGATCACATCTGGTCTGCGCAGAAGGTGGCCGACACCTACGGCTGCCCGGCCTACATCCACCCCGAGGACCGGTTCATGCTGACCGATCCGATCAAGGGGTTCGGGCCACGGCTGGCTCAGTTGGCGTTCGGGGTGTTGTTCTCCGAGCCGAAGCAGCTGGTCGAGCTGGACCGGGACGGCGACAAGGTCGAACTCGGCGGCATCACGGTCGCCGTCGATCACACGCCGGGGCACACCCGCGGGTCGGTGGTGTTTCGCGTCGCCGGCTGGCCGGAGCGCAGCGACCGGGGCTTCGGCACCGCCGGCCCGTCGGACGTCGTGTTCACGGGCGATACGCTGTTCCGGTCCTCGGTCGGACGCACCGATCTGCCCGGCGGCAGCGGACGTGACCTGCTGGGTTCTATCGTGACAAAACTGTTGGTGCTCGACGACGACACCGTGGTACTACCGGGACACGGTCCGCGCTCGACGATCGGGCACGAACGCCGCACCAACCCATTTCTCGAAGGTTTGACTCTGTGACTGAAGGTTCTTCGTCGGTGCCGTTCCAGGCGCCCAAGGGTGTTCCCGACTACCTGCCGCCGGAGTCGGCGCAGTTCGTCGCGGTCCGAGACGGTTTGTTGGCCTCGGCCCGCCGCGCCGGGTACGGCGACATCGAGCTGCCGATCTTCGAGGACACCGCGCTGTTCGCCCGGGGAGTCGGCGAGTCGACCGATGTGGTCTCCAAGGAGATGTACACGTTCGCCGACCGCGGCGACCGGTCGGTCACGCTGCGGCCCGAAGGCACCGCGGGCGTCATCCGCGCGGTCATCCAGCACCGGCTCGACCGCGGTGCGCTGCCGATCAAGCTCTGCTATTCGGGACCGTTCTTCCGCTACGAGCGGCCCCAGGCCGGTCGTTACCGTCAGCTGCAGCAGGTTGGGGTGGAGGCGATCGGCGTCGACGATCCCGCGCTCGACGCCGAGGTGATCGCGGTGGCCGACGCCGGGTTCCGCTCGCTGGGGCTCGACGGCTTCCGGCTGGAGATCACCTCACTGGGCGATGACACCTGCCGGCCGGCCTATCGGGAATTGCTGCAGGAGTTCCTGTTCAAACTCGACCTCGACGACGAGACGCGGCGCCGAGCCGAGATCAACCCGCTGCGGGTACTCGACGACAAACGGCCACACATCCGCGAGATGACCGCCGACGCGCCGCTCATGCTCGACCACCTGTCCGATTCGGCCAAACAGCACTTCGCGACCGTGCAGGCCCACCTCGACGCGCTCGGGGTGCCGTACGTGATCAATCCACGGATGGTGCGTGGGCTGGACTACTACACCAAGACGACGTTCGAGTTCGTGCACGACGGATTGGGTGCGCAGTCCGGCATCGGCGGCGGCGGTCGCTACGACGGGTTGATGCGTCAGCTCGGTGGTCAAGACGTGTCGGGCATCGGCTTCGGCCTCGGTGTCGACCGCACGCTCCTCGCACTGCAGGCCGAGGGCAAGACCGTCGCAGGTGTCGGCGGAGTAGAGGTGTTCGGCGTCCCGCTCGGCGACGCCGCCAAGCTCGAACTGGCCAAGCTCGCGGCCGCCCTGCGGGCCGGCGGGGTGCGCGTCGATCTGGCCTATGGCGACCGCGGTCTGAAGGGCGCGATGAAAGCCGCCGACCGGTCGGGCGCCAAGTATGCGCTCGTCGCCGGCGACCGCGACATCGAGGCGGGCACCGTCGGCCTCAAGGACCTCTCGACCGGCGACCAGGTCGATATCTCCGCCGATTCCGTTGTCGCCGAGGTTCTTTCCCGCCTGTCCCGCTAGATCGGCGTCACCCTGCACCGCGAGCGTGCGGGTCTGCTGCTCGACACGCCGTAGATCGTCGGCACTTAGCGCACGCTCGATCTCTCCGCGCCTAGAGTGAAGCGACTCGACTGCGGAGGTGCCATGTCATTGATCGCGCTCGAAGAGCACTTCGCCTGGGGTCCGGCCAGCGCGGGCAACGTCGTCGGGACCTGGCTGCGCTCCAACAACCCGGTGGCTTACGAGCGGCTGTACGACCGGTCGACATTGCGCCTCCAGCAGATGGACGCCGCAGGGATCGACTTCCAGATCCTATCGCTGTTCGACCCTGGAGTGCAGGACGAGACCGACGTCGCACGCGCGATCGACCTGGCCCGCCGCGCGAATGACGACCTCGCCGAGACCGTGCGCAAAAACCCGCAGCGATTCGGCGGTTTCGCGACACTCGCGACCCAGGATCCCACGGCCGCGGCGGCTGAACTGGAGCGTGCCGTCACCGACCTCGGCCTTGTGGGTGCATTGATCAACGGCCACTGCCAGGGACGCTATCTCGACGATCCCGAGTACGAGGCACTGTTCGCGCGTGCCCACGAACTGGGTGCGCCGATCTATCTGCATCCCACGACGCCGCATCCGGCCGTGATGGATGCGTGGTTTGCCCCGTACGTCGGCGACGGCCTGCACCTGGCGTCGTGGGGCTTCGCCGCGGAGACGGGCACGCACGTGTTGCGGCTCATCTACTCCGGGCTGTTCGACAAGTTCCCCGGCCTGCAGATGATCATCGGCCACCTCGGCGAGATGCTGCCGTTCGCGGCCTACCGCATCGACCGGTACTACGGGCTCGGCGGTGACGGCGGATCGAAGCAACGTCTGCAACGGCTGCCGTCGGAATATCTGCGCAGCAATTTCCACGTCACCACGAGCGGCAATTTCTGCCCACCCGCCTTCGCGTGCACGCTGGAGGTCATGGGCGCCGACCGGGTGATGTTCTCGGTGGACTATCCGATGGACGACAACGTGGACGGCGCCCGCTTCCTGGCGGACTACCCGATGGATGACGCTTCACGCCGAAAAGTCAGTAGCGAGAACGCGATACTTCTCTTCGGCGGGCGGCTGCCGGCGCATCTGGGCGCGTAGCAGAACTCACAGCTCGAACACCTGGCCGTCGCGGGCGACGGTGACCTTGCCGGGGTAGTTCTTGGAGATGGCATCGAGCCATTGGGAGTCGGGCAAGTCGGTCGGCGAGTAGTGGCTCAGCACAACATGTTTGGCATTGGCTGCCGCGGCTACTTCGCCTACCTGCTCGGCCGAGGTGTGCGAGCTCTTCAGATAGTTCGGCGGAAACCTGTTGTGGTAGTAGGCATCATCGAGACTGAATTGCGCCTCGTGCACCAGGATGTCGGTGTCCTTGGCGAGAGTGATGAGGTTGTCCGACTTCGTGGTGTCACCCGAGAACGTCACGGAAGTACCGTTTTTCAGGTCGAAGCGGAAGCCGAAAGCCGGGTACACGTCATAGTGGGAGACCAGGGTCGCCGTCACCGTGACGTTGTCGTCCGACATCACCGGGAACGGCGCGGTTTTGGGTGCCCGGTTGCGGTAGTCCGACCCGGGCGGCACCGCGATCTCGACGACCTCGATCAGGTCTTGAATGTCGTCGATCCCCATGTCCCGGATGAAGATGTTGCTCGTGTAGGCGTATGCCTGCAGCAGTGCCTTGCTGGTGGCGGCCAGACCGGGTGCGGGGTTGCCGGGTTCGACCGTCGCCGGGTCGTGATCGCCGACCTGGCTCGCCGGCAAGCCACCGGCCGGGCCGGGTCCGTAGACGGTCACCGGCGCCTTATCCGGTGCCGCCGTGTAACCGCCGGAGAGAAAGAAGCTGTAGTAGTCGACGATGTGGTCGGTGTGCAGGTGGGTGATGAACATGCTCTTCAGATCGTTGAACGTGAAGCCCGCGTCGGCGAACGCGTTCATCGAGCCCAAGCCGCAATCGATTTGATAGACGTCACCGCCGATTTTGATGGCCGACGAGATCCCGGTCTTGTTGGGGACTGGCGGCGGACCGGCTTGGACGCCCAGCGTGACCAACGCGTTCTCGGGCATCGTGGGGGCTGACTTCGGCGGTTCTGCGGAACTACACGCCGATGTGCTGAGAATCGCACCGCCGATCACCGCCGACATCGAGGCCGTCAATATGGAGCGACGGGTTAGCGAACCAGGGTTCTGTGCGTCGTGACCACCGCAGGCGCATTCCACGCCCGTCAGGCTAGCGGGTCTCGGCTTTGCTGGAGCGACTTCGCGTACGCCCGCGCCTCTATCGGCCGTGCACCACCGTGGTCAGCACTTCGTCCAGGTTGCCGACACCGCCACCGAACGGGTTGCCGCGCTTGAGCACTCGCACACCCGCCGGCGTCACCGCGACGAGCTTGGGCGAGCTGGATGTCAATTGCATGCGCCGCTCGAAGCGCACCTGATCCAGTGGCGCGATGATCTCCCCGGCGCCGTCGCGGTACACGCGCTGGCTCCGATCGAACACCGCGACCGGGGTGAAGGTGTGCAGCGGAGCGAGCCGGCTGCGGCGCATCGCCCGCCCCGTTGCCAACAGTCCCACCCCTGCCAGCACGCCGATACCGAGCAGGACTGCGCCGACGACGACCGACGAGGCCGCCAGTGAACCGGCCGCGCCCATGATCATCGACACCACGCCGAACCCGCCGCACACGAGCGTCAATATCAACAGGACGAACGCGAAGATCTCCGACGGGCCGTTGCCGCGATCCACGACAATCACATTCGGCCCGTCCTCAGCTACGACCAGGCCGCCGGTTTCGGCGAGGATTCGAGGCTCGCCCACGGTGCTCATGGCCGAAGTGTGCCCCTCGTGCACCGCGAGTGTGCGTGAAATGCCGACGATTCACGGCGTGTCGGGGGACAGACACGGTCGCTCGCGGTGCAAGGGGTGTAGCACGGGAAGCGGAACTAAATGGCCATGGCGGCGCGGACGTCGGCCTCGGAGGCCGAACCGCCGGTGCCGCTGGACGTGATGCGGCCCGACTCCAGGATGTAGTAGCGCTGCGAGGATTCCAGGGCGAACCCGATGTGCTGTTCGACCAGCAGCACGCCGAGGTCACCGCGCGCGGTCAGCGACGTGATGGCCTGTTCGATCTCGGCGACGACCGACGGCTGGATGCCCTCGGTCGGCTCGTCGAGGATGAGGGTCTTGGGGTTGGTGATGAGCGCCCTGGCAATCGCCAACTGCTGTCGCTGACCACCGGACAGCAGACCGGCCCGGCGGGTCAACAGCTCCTTCAGCGCCGGGAACAGATCCAGCTGTTCGTCGATCAGCGCCTTGCCGTTCTTGCGGCCGTCGGCCACCACTTGCAGATTCTCGGCCGTGGTCAGCTGCCCGAACGACTGCTGGCCCTGGGGAACATAGGCCAGGCCTCGCGCGACCCGTGCGCTCGGCCGCAATTTGGTGATGTCCTCACCTTCGAAAAGGACCTTGCCCGCAGTGCATTTGAGCAGGCCGACGGCGGCGCGCAACAGTGTGGTCTTGCCCGCGCCGTTGTGCCCCATCACCGCGGCGACACCGTCGGACGGCACCTCGATGCTGGCGCCGTGGATGACTTCGGAACGGCCGTAACCGGTACGGACGTCGACGAGTTGCAGCATCAGGAGTGCTCCTCTGCGAGTTCGATTCCATCGGCGCCTGCCGCGGCGGTGCCCAGATAGACCTCCTGGACCTTCGGGTTGGCCTGCACTTCGGCGACCGAGCCCTCCGCGATCACCTGCCCGCGCGCGAGCACGGTCACCGAGGTGGCGAACGCGCGCATGAAATCCATGTCGTGCTCGACGACGACTACTGTGCGCTCGGCACCGATGCGGCGCAAGAGGTTTCCGGTTTCCTCACGTTCTTCAGTGCTCATGCCGGCCACGGGTTCGTCGAGCAACAGAACGTCGGCGTTCTGGACCAGCAGCATGCCGATCTCCAGCCATTGCTTCTGCCCATGGGCGAGGATGCCCGCCGGTTTGTCGGCCAGATCGGTCAATCCGATCGTGTGCAACGCTTGTTCGATCGCCGGCAGCACGCCCTTGCGCTTGCGCATGAGCGTCCACACCGACCGGCCGGCACCGGCCGCGATATCGAGATTCTGCAACACCGTGAGCTGCTCGAACACACTCGCGGTCTGGAATGTTCGGCCGACCCCACGCCGGGCGATCTGGTGCACCTTCTTGCCGAGCAGTTCCTCCCCGGACTTGTTCACCGAACCGGATGCCGGAACCAGGCCGGTGATCGCGTCGATCGCCGTCGTCTTGCCCGCTCCGTTGGGCCCGATCAGAAAGCGCAGGTCACCCTGGAACAGCGTGAGGTCGACGTCGCTGACGGCCTTGAATCCGTCGAATTCGACTGTCAAACCCCTTACTTCGAGGTACTGGGTGCCCATGCCGACGTTGCCGCCTTCGATGGGTTCCTTACCCGCGGTGCTCGCGTCGACCTCGGTCATGAGCTGACACCCACCTTTTCTGTGTCAGGGTCTGAGTCAGCGGCTTTCTCCGGCGGCGATTCGGCTTTGGCTCTGCGCCGGCGTTTGAGCAGCACGCCCAAACCTGCCAGACCAGCGGGGAAGAACCCGACGACGACGATGAACAGCAGGCCTTGCGCATACGTCCACTCCGACGGAAAGCGTTCGGAGAACAGGGTTTGTGCCCATGCGACACCGATCGCGCCGAGCACCGGTCCCAGCAGGGTGGTGCGTCCGCCGATCGCGACACCGATCAGGAACGCGATGGACGGCACGATGCCCACCTGGGAGGGCGCGATGAATCCCACGATCGGCGCGAACAGTGCACCGGCGATGCTCGCGAACAGCGCCGCGAGTGTGTAGGCGACGACCTTGATGTTGGCCGGGTCGTATCCCAAGAACCGCACGCGCTCTTCACCGTCGCGCACCGCCACCAGGAGTTCGCCGTAGCGGCTGTACATGAGCTGGCGGACGACGGCGACCACGATCAGCAGGGTGGCCGCGGCGATGAAGTAGAGCATCTGCTTGTTCACCGGATCGTTGAGCGTGAACCCGAAGAACGTGCGGAAGTTGGTGAGTCCGTTACTGCCGCCGATGCTGGTCTGGCCGACCAGCAGGATCGCCAGGGCCGCTGCCAACGCCTGCGAGAGAATCGCGAAGTAGGCACCCTTGACGCGTCGTTTGAACACGCCGAAGCCCAGCAGTGCGGCGATCCCGGCCGGAATCACCAGGATGGCGAACAGCGTGAACGCGGGGGAGGCGAACGGAGTCCAGTAGCCGGGAAGTTCGCGCACGCCTTGGATCTGCATGAAGTCGGGCACATCGTCGCCGCGGATCTGCGCGTCGGCGATCTTGAGGTGCATGCCCATCATGTAGCCGCCGAGGCCGAAGAACACGCCCTGGCCGAGGACGAGCATTCCGCCACGGCCCCAAGCCAATCCGATACCCACCGCGACGATCGCAAAGCACAGGAACTTGCCGAGCAGGCTCAGCCGGAAGTCTGACAGCACGGCCGGCGCCACTCCGAAGAGCAGTACGGCGGCGACACCGAAACCGGCCCAGGTTTGCCAGCGTCCAAGGATGGTCATACGAGACTCCTTGTCCGAACGGTGAACAGGCCCTGGGGGCGCACCTGCAGGAAGATCACGATGATCACGAACACGATCACCTTGGCCAGCGACGCAGTGGTGCTGTACTCGATGAACGAGTTCAGGAAGCCGAGCGCGAGCGCCGCGATGACGGTGCCCTTGATCTGGCCGAGACCGCCGACGACAACCACGAGGAACGCGTCGATGAGGAAGCTCTGCCCGATGGTCGGGCTGGTGGAGCCGATCAGCGTCAAGGCGACGCCGGCGACGGCCGCCAGCCCCGACCCGATGAAGAACGTCGTGATGTCGGTCTTTCGCGACGATATGCCGCTGGTCTCGGCGAGGTCGCGGTTTTGCACGACCGCCCGGATCCGCCTGCCCATCGGGCTGGTCTTGAGCACCGTGGCCAGCACCGCGACACACACGATCGCGAGGATAAGGATGAAGATGCGCGTCTTGGGCACGACGGCGCCGAGGATCTCGACACCACCGGACAGCCACGACGGTGCCACCACGTTCACCGCGGGAGCTCCGAAGATGTCACGGGCGATCTGCTGCAGGATCAGGCCGACGCCGAAGGTCACCAACAGGGTGTCCAGCGGCCGGTCGTACATGCGCTGGATGAGCGTGACCTCGAGCAGTGCACCCATCGCACCGCCGACCACGAATCCGACAAGAAGGGAAATGAGAAGTGAGGCACCGGCATTGGAGATGATCTGCTGAACCACGTACGCGGTGTAGCAGCCGGCCATGATGAACTCACCGTGCGCCATGTTGATGACGCCCATCTGGCCGAAGGTCAGGGACAGGCCGAGAGCGGCGAGCAACAGGATTGAGCCGAGGCTCAATCCCGTTGCCAGCTGGCCGATCAGAATATCCATGGCCCGCTTAGCCGGACAGCCCTGCGGCCCACGGGTAGGACTTCAGGTACGGGTCGGGCTCGATCGGTCCCTTGGATTCCCAGATTGTGTAGATGAGGCCGTCGGGGCGGATCTCACCGATGCGTGCGGTCTTGGTGATGTGGTGGTTCTCGCCGTCGATCGTGACCTTGCCCTCTGGCGCGTCGAACGTCACGCCGTCGGCGTTGTCCTGGATCGCCTTGACGTCGAACGACTTTGCCTTCTCAACCGTGTTCTTCCACAGGTAGACCGAAACGTAAGCGGCTTCCATGGGGTCTGACGTCGGCTTCTTGGGATCCTTCACGAAGTCCTTGTACGCCTTGACGAACGCCTTGTTGACCGGGGTGTCGATGGTCTCGTAGTAGTTCCACGCGGTCAGCTGGCCGGTGATGTTCTGCACGCCGATACCGCCGACCTCCTCCTCGGCGATCGACACCGAAACCACCGGCATCTCCTGCGGGGTGAGGCCGACGTTCTTGTACTCGCGGAAGAACGCCACGTTGGAGTCACCGTTGAGGGTGTTGAACACCGCGTCGGCGTTGGCGCCGCGCACTTTGTTGACGATCGTGGAGAAGTCCGTCGAGCCGAGCGGCGTGTAGTCCTCACCCTTGATCTCGATGCCGTTGGCCTCCGCGTACGCCTTGATGATGCGGTTGGCGGTCTGCGGGAAGACGTAGTCGCTGCCGACCAGGTACAGCGATTTGACGCCCTTCTCCTTGAGGTAATCGAGCGCGGGCACGATCTGCTGGTTCGTGGTGGCGCCGGTATAGAAGATGTTCTTGCTGGATTCCAGGCCCTCGTACTGGACCGGGTAATACAGCAGGGAGTTGGCGCTTTCGAACACCGGCAACATGGCCTTGCGGCTCGACGACGTCCAACCTCCGAAGACCGCGGCGACGCAATCGCTGCTGATCAGTTTCTCGGCCTTCTCGGCGAACACTGTCGGCTCGGACGCGCCGTCCTCGCCGATCAGCTCGATCTGCTTGCCCAGCACACCGCCCTTCGCGTTGATCTCGTCGACCGCGAGTTTGATCGCGTCGCGGACGGTCACCTCGGAGATGGCCATCGTTCCCGACAGGGAGTTCAACGACCCGACTTTGATCGTCGGCCCGGACGTGTCCACGCATGACTCAGCATTTGCTGCGTCGGTTTCGCTTGCCCTGCTTCCGCATCCGGCCAGTAGGAGACTGGCAACTGCGATCACGCTTCCCGTGGCTAACGCCGATCTGCGGAACGTGGCACGTGCTGGTACTCGCATGAACAACCTTTCCCAATGATTGCAGCGCATTTCGGCCGATCGCGATCGGCTGCGCCGCAGGAGGCTAAACACACTGTGCGGGTGTCGAATCGGGACGTTAGAGCGCCGGTGTTACTGAGAAATGTCTGTATGTGACGAACAAATTAACCTCTAGCTAGGCGAGTGTTGGTTTGCCGTTTTCGCGCGCCAACGCGACCATTCTCATGACGGCTCAGCGCTCATTCGTCGCACCTGTAACAAGCCGGTAGCCTGCCTCGATATGACGAACATGCGAAAAGTGACAACCACGGTCGGTGCGGCGGTCGTTCTGGCGGCCGCGGGTATGGCGGTCTCCAACGCAACGTCGTATGCGGAGCCGGAGGCAGGCGGTCATCAGGTGCGCTACACGCTCACAACGGGCGCGCCCTACGATTTCGATCTCTACTATCTCGCGACCCAGCCGCCGAGCAAGCAGGCGTATGACGCGGACCCGTACGCCTTCCTCCAGAAGGCGGAAGTGAACGTGGTGCCCGGGGCGCCCTGGGTCTTCGAGACCACGTTGGCCGACCCGCAGTGGGCCATCTTCACCGTCGCCAGCACCACGCACGGCGGGCGTGGTGCACCGAACGCGCATTGCGAAATCGCGGTCGACGGCCAGGTCGCGGTCCAGAACGATCATCCGTACAGCCCGAGGTGCCAGCTCGGGCAGTGGTGACACGCCGCTGAGCGACGCGCCCGCCGGTGTGATGGTGGGTTGACAAATGCATCGAACAACTGTTCGATGAGAGGCATGCGAGACGGTGCCCGGGTACGCGAACAAGCCATGCGTCCCGGCCGCACCGTCTCGTCGTGCTTCGTGCTCCGGTGCCTCTGCGGGCATCCGGGTACGGTCTGACTGGGCCACGCCCACGGCGGGCGCCGGTGCCGTACCCGAAACCGCGGCACCGGCGCACCCAGTCTTGCGGAAATCGAGTTCTAACTCGTTGAGCCGCGCTCGGCGGCCGTGACGGCAGCCGCGACAGCCGCTGCCAGCGCGCCCGGTGCCTCGACGTGCGCCAGGTGTCCTTGGCCGGCCAGCCGGATCACAGCTGCTTGCGGCAGCGCGGTGACAAACGCAGCGAATGCGGTGCCATAGGGGGCGAGGCCCTCGTTGTGTTCGCCGAGCATCAACCTGACCGGCATGTCGAGCGTTCGATAGCGATCCAGAGCTGGGTGATGCTCATTGATGGCTGCGAGTTCCTCGGCCAGGGGTTCGGCGAGCGGGCGCAACACGGCCCAGGCCGGGCTGCGGCGCAGGCCGGCCACGTAGTCGCCGGAGAATCCGGATACGTCGGTGTTGACGAGCGTGACCGCGCGGTCGAGGTCGCCCGCGGCCACAGCGTCGCGTAGTGGTTGCACCACTTCTCCGGCGAATGGCCGGCCGACGGGTTCGTAGGCGGTCAGCGAGACGATGTGATCGCACGTCAACGCGGTCTCGAGCGCGATGAGCGCACCGTAGCTCCACCCGAACAGATGGACGTCGCCGAGCTTGTCGACGATGTGGCGCAGATCGTCGACCTCAACACGCACCGAGTAGTCGGCTCCGAGCGGTCCGCTGGGGTACCGGCCGCGACGATTGACCGTGATCACCGGGTTCGGCAGGTCGATCGAGTCGGCCACCGGGCGCCACGTCGCTGCGTCGGCCATCACTCCAGGCACGAGCAGGATCGGTGTGCCGATGCCCGGGCGTATCGCGGCCGCCAAAGTCGTTCCTGCGCGGTCGAATACGAGCTCCTGCACGTCTGAGTGAGTGAAAGTCATTGCGGTGCACGTCCTATCGTGAGTAGAGGGGCATTGTCGCGGGCATAGAAGTCGTTGCCCTTGTCGTCGATGACGATGAACGCGGGAAAGTCCTCGACGTCGATCCGCATGACTGCCTCCATGCCCAGTTCGCCGTACTCGAGGACCTCGGTCGCCTTGATGCAGTCCCGTGCGAGTCGTGCTGCGGGACCGCCGATCGAGCCCAGGTAGAAACCTCCGTATTCGGCGCACGAGCGACGTACGGCCTCCGAGCGATTTCCTTTTGCGAGCATCACGAGCGATCCACCGGCGGCCTGGAACTGCTCGACGTAGGAGTCCATGCGTCCTGCGGTGGTGGGTCCGAACGAACCCGACGCGTAGCCGGTGGGCCTTTTCGCAGGCCCGGCGTAGTACACCGGGTACCGGCATAGGTAATCCGGCATCTGCTCACCGGCCGCCAGGCGCTCGCGGATCTTGGCGTGCGCGAGATCTCGAGCCACCACCAGGGTGCCGGTCAACGACACGCGCGTGCCCACGGGATGAGCCGCGAGTTGTGCACGGGTATGGGCCAGCGATTCGTTGAGGTTGATACGTACGGCCTCCCCATCGGTGCCGGTGGCATCTGGCAGAAACTGTGCCGGATCGGTTTCGAGTTGTTCGAGAAACGCCCCGTCCGCAGTGATCTTGCCGAGCACGTGGCGATCAGCGGCACACGACACCGCCAAGGCGATGGGCAGCGAGCCGCCGTGCCGGGGAAGGCGGATGACACGCACGTCGTGGCAGAAGTACTTGCCGCCGAACTGTGCGCCGATGCCGAGACGCTGGGTGGCCGTGAGGACCTGCTGCTCGAATTCGCGGTCACGAAAGCCGTTGCCCGCCGATGATCCCGCGGTGGGCAGGTTGTCGAGGTGGTGTGCTGACGCGAGTTTCGCCGTCTTGAGGGCGAATTCGGCACTGGTGCCGCCGATCACGACTGCCAGGTGGTAGGGCGGGCAGGCGGACGTGCCGATCTCGGCGGCCTTGGCCACGACGAAGTCCAGGAGGCTGTCGCGGTTGAGCAGGGCAGGCGTCTGCTGGAACAGGAAACTCTTGTTCGCGCTGCCGCAGCCCTTGGCGATGAACAGGAATCGATAGGTGTCGTCGCCGTCGGCGAGTATCTCGATCTGTGCGGGCAGGTTGGTGCCGGTGTTGCGCTCGTCGAACATCGACAGCGGTGCCAGTTGCGAGTAGCGGAGATTGAGGGTTGTGTAGGCCCGTGCGATGCCGCTCGAAAGGTGTTGCGCGTCAAGCCCGTCGGTGAGTACGTGCCGGCCTCGGCTCGCGTGGACGATGGCGGTTCCGGTGTCCTGGCACATCGGCAGCACCCCGCCCGCCGCGATGTTGGCGTTACGCAAGAGCTCGGTGGCCACGAAACGGTCGTTCGGCGAGGATTCCGGGTCGTCGAGAATAGCCGCGATCTGGCGAAGGTGACCGGTCCGCAACAGATGTGACACATCGCGGTACGCCTCGAACGCGAGTTGTTCGAGGACTTGTGGACCGATCTCGAGGAACGTACGACCGGCCGCACGCACCGTGCCGATCGCATCGGATTCGGTGTCGAGCCGCCGATACTCCGTTTCGTCCGGGCCGGTGGGCAACAGAGGGGTGTAGTCACCCGTCATCGTTGTGCCCTTGCGATGCGGTCCGCGAGCGCGAAAATCAAATGCTCCCGGCCCGGGGCGCTGATCAGCTGCAGGCCGACTGGCAGCCCCGACACCGTCCCGGCCGGCATGCTCAGCGCCGGATGACCGGTGAGGTTCCACGGGCTGGTCAGCGACAGCAGGGCTGACCGCACTTCGACGCCCTTCCCGTCGATGACGTGGGTGCGCTGGCCGACATCAGTGGCAACCGTCGGCACGGTCGGCATGGCAAGTACGTCGAACCGGGCGAGCAGTTCGGCGGTGTTGGCGCGCAGCATGTTTCGCGTACGGTCCGCTCGGACGTACTCCCAGGCCGGCGTGTCCCGGCCACGGATCAGCCGTTCGACGACCTCAGGATCGATCTCGTGGTCGTGATCGGCGAGGTCATCGACGTGTTCGGTATACGCCTCACTCGACTGCAACACACTCAGCACCGAGAACAGTTCGCCTGGTTCGAATGGAAGTGCGGTGTCGTCGGTGGCGATACCGGCCCCGTCCAGTGCGGTCCGCACGGTCGCGACGACCGCTGGGTCGGTGGGGCCGAGGCGCGTCGGATCGAGCCAGGCCACCCGCGGACTGCAGCTTTCGCGGTTGACCGGACGACCACTCATCGCCGCGTATCCGGCCGCCGCGTCGGCTGCGGTGCGGGCGAATACGCCGACATGGTCCAGCGACGCGGCGAGGGGCCGGACACCGTCGACGGGTATAGCCCCGTGCCCCGGCTTGAATCCGACAACACCGCACAGGGCGGCGGGAACCCGTACCGAGCCCGCCGTATCGGTTCCGACGGCCAGCGGCACCATGCCTGCCGCCGTTGCGACCGCACCGCCACCGCTGGACCCTCCGCTGATCTTGCCGGTATCCCACGGGTTTCGCGATGCACCCTGCAACGATCGGTCACCGGTGGCACCGTAGGCGAACTCGTGCAGGACGTTTTTTCCCACGATCACCGCACCAGCCGCGCGCAGCCGTGCCACGCACGTGGCGTCGGCGCCGGCGGGGCTATCGGGGTGGACTGCCGACCCGGAGGTCGTGATCTGGCCTTTTACATCGACGAGGTCTTTGACGGATACCGGGATGCCGTGCAGCGGACCGCGATCCATTCCGCGCGCCAGGTCTGCGTCAGCTTCCCGTGCGGCGGCCAGCGCCCCATCGGCGTCGACGGTGGTGAACGCGTTGAGGACCGGATTGAGGCGGGCGATCGCTGCCAGGCTCTCCTCGACGAGTTCCACGCTGGTCGCGTGGCCGTCACGGAGATCCTTTGCAAGCGAGCTGATATCGCGCTGGCGGAAGTACCCGCTCAGCGCCGGGGTTTCGACTAGGTCGGTCATTGTCAGATTCCTGGAAGTAGTTGCAGCGGCGGGATGATCACGGAGGTGGCGATCGCCATGGCCGCGACATTTCCGATGAAGGGATGGAAATGTTCTGGTAACCGGGCGGAGATCGCAGCCGCCAGCGGTGGGCTCAACAATGCGCCCAGCACCGCCCCGGCGATTACGGAGACCGCTGTGCCCCCGTAGGCCAGGACACACGCCGGGGCGACCGACACGACGGGCACGAACGTGGGGTAGAAGGGTTTTCGGGCCCATTGCCCGCGCCACACCGTCACGGCGACGATCGCGGTGATCACCTGAGCGGCCAGGATCTGCGGAAGCAGACCGGATCCGTAGGCCACCACGGCGGGGTTCAGTACGTAGGCGAGGACGACGCCTGCGATCAATCCGAAGCTCGCCCATTCACTGCCGAAGAACTGCGCCTCGGAGAAGTCGGCCAACCCGCGGCGCAAAAGCCAACCCGCACCGCGCCTTTCCGTACCGACGGCCGCCACGATCGGGCGATCGGGCGTGCGCTGTAGGTGCAAGGGCTCGGGTAACCACGGCAGGTGCCGGCACACCGTGAAGGCGATCGCGGCACCCACGGCCATGCCGCCGGTGATTCCGACAACCGGTGCGAGCCCGATTCCCGAGCAGAGGTCGGCGCCCAACACGGACAGCGGAGGCGTGATCAGGCCACCGAGCACGCCCCCGGTCAGCACGGTTTTGGCATCGGCACCGAACATCAGCACCACGGTGGGCGATACCGAGACGAACGGGACGAACAGCGGTTGCCATGTGCCCTCGGACAGGGTCCAGCCCCACGCCAGATTGCTGATGGCAACTCCGAGCAGCGAACTCGCGAGCGTCGCGACCCACAGTCCGGATCCGCAGGCTTGGGCGAATCCCTGGCATGGGCGCCGTTTCACCTGCAGCCGGTGTGCGACGACACCTCCGGCGAGCAGGCCAACGCCCGCCAGCGCGCTTCCGTAGAAGTTGGGTTCACTTGCCGCGGCGGCGATCATGTCGAGCATCGGTGCGACGACGTGCAGGCTGCCCGTCCAGAGCAGGGCGGCGAACAGGCAGATGGCGGCGACGAGTGGCCACAGCGGCAGGGCGGCACTCTGGGGACGCGTTGACGGTGCGGTTGCCATGTCGGTGCCTCAGCGGGGAAGTGCCGTGCCGCCGCGGTATCCAAGCAGTTGGTCGTAGAGATCGGTGCGGCGGTCGCGGTGGAGATCGTTGAACTGATTCCAGATCGGGGCGCCACGCGACGCGGTGATGTCGATGTCGGCGTAGAGGATGGTGTCCTCGTCCGGTCCGGCGATGCGGTCGATGGGCCATCCGTTGGTCCCGGCGATGAGCGAGTTGCCCATGAACCCGGATGTGCGTTCGGTGCCGATCCGGTCCGCAGTCGCGATGAAGACGTTGTTGACATGTGCGGCGGTCATGGTGAGGTATGCGGCCATGCAAGTTCCGCTCGCGTCATACAGGGGAGGCGGGGTCCACACCCAACCGGTCGGGATGCAGATGATGTCGGCGCCTTGTTGCGCGACGATGCGCGCTGTTTCGGGGAACCAGATGTCCCAGCACACCAGCAGGCCGATCCGGCCGATCTTGGTGTGAAACACCGGATAGCCGAGATTGCCGGGGGAGAAGAACAATTTCTCCTCGTTCCACAGGTGGGTCTTGCGGTACTTCCCGACGAACCCGTCGGGTCCCACGAGAACCGCGGTGTCGAACAGCTCGACTCCGTCGAGTTCGGGCAGGCAGCCCACGATGTAGACGTCGTGTGCTGCCGCGAAGTCGATCCAGCCGGTCACAGTCGCGCCCGACGGCACCGGCTCGGCGTGGGCGTACGCCTCGTCCCGGGATTCGAAGGTGTAGCCGGTGGTCGCCAGCTCCGGCAGGACGATGAGATTGGCGCCTTCAGCAACTGCTGCATGGAGGCGCTCGTACACCGCCTCAGAGTTCGCCTTGAGGTTCTCGACGCCGACCTGAGGATTGAACTGCACGACCGCGACCCGCGCGGGGCTGTGCCGATGAGTCTCGTGCGATACGTCCTGATCTGCCATGACGGTCCTTTTCTGTCGGAGAGGTGGTCGATGTAGAGCCGTGCGACACGTCCGACCCGATTTGCCCGAACGTTCGGGCCGAACGTTCGGGCTATACTGCTCCCCAACTCGCACCGCTGTCAAGGGTCGGTGTGGCGGAGGGCACACAGCAAACAGGGAAGTGGAAGTGGTCAAGTCGAAACAGGCGACATTGCAGTCGATAGCGGACGATCTGGGCCTGCATGTGTCGACCGTCGCCCGCGTGCTCAACGGCATGCGGCAGGGCGAACGTGCGGCCTCGGGCGCCACCGCCGAACGAATCCGCAAGCGGGCCGCGGAAGTCAACTACCGGCCGAATCCGCATGCCGCGAGCTTGCGCACCCGCCGTACCAACCTCATCGGCGTACTCGTGCCGCGGCTGAGCGACGTCGTGCTGGCCACCGTCTACGAGGGCATCGAATCCGCCGCGTCCGCAAGGGGGCTGACGGCATTCGTGGCAAACACGCAAGATGAGCCGGCCGATCAACGCAAGCGGATCGAGATGATGCTCGACCGCCGGGTCGACGGGTTGATCCTCGGCGACGCCCGCGCGGACGACCACACCGTTCTCGAAGAGCTCACACAGCGCGAAGTGCCGTTCGTGTTGGTCAACCGAAGCGTGGCCGGCTATCCGGCGGCCACGTGCGACAACTATCTGGGCGGGCGGCTGGCGGCCGAGCACTTGCTGGAGCTCGGGCACCGTCGCGTCGGAGTGATCGCGGGCCTCGCGCACGCCAGCACCGGTATCGACCGGCCCGCCGGATTCGTCGACCGGTACCGCGAGGCGGGTATCGAGGTCTCCGTCGACAACATCGTGTTCTCGGGACTCGACAGTCACGGCGGCCACTACGCCGCCGACCGCCTGCTCGACGGGCCGACGCCGCCCACGGCACTGTTCGCGGTCAACGATTTCGCGGCCATCGGCGCGGCGGGGGCCATTCGCAACCATGGGCTGCGGGTCGGCGCCGACGTATCGTTGATCGGATTCAACAACATCGCGCTCGCCGCCGAGTTGCATGTCCCGCTCACCTCGATCGAGTCGCATGCTTTCGACATGGGCCGCGATGCGGTGCAACTGCTGACCGAGGCGCTATCCGGTCAAAACCCGGACCAGCTCCGTACGAAACCGGTTCTGGTGGCGCGGGAGTCGACCCAAGCGGCCTGAGACACACGCGCAAGCGCATCTTGACATTCCCATCGAACGAATGTTCGATGAGAATGTGCGGTGGGATCGACAGGCCGTCAAGGTTGACGACGGAGCGCTGCCCGGCCTGCAACGGGTCGGATTCGTGCGCAGCGTCCGATCACCGCAGTTCGACGGCATCACGTTCCATGAGGTGCTGTGCAAATCGGCGCTCAACAAGGTGCCCGCGGCGTCCGCGTTGCCGTTCCGTTTCACGGTCAACGGCTACCGCGGCTGCAGCCATGCCTGCCGCTACTGCTTTGCGCGGCCGACCCACGAGTACCTCGATCTGGATTGCGGCACGGATTTCGACTCCCAGATCGTCGTGAAGACCAATGTCGCCGACGTCCTGCGCCGCGAGTTGCGCCGGCCGTCGTGGACCCATGAAACGGTGGCCCTTGGCACGAACACCGATCCCTATCAGCGGGCTGAGGGCCGATATGCGCTGATGCCCGGAATCATTGGCGCGCTGGCGGATTCGTACACGCCCTTCTCGATCTTGACGAAGGGCACGCTGCTGCGCCGCGATCTCGGGCTGATTTCCGAGGCCTCGCGCCGCGTCGACGTCAGCATCGCGGTGTCACTGGCAATCGGTGACGCCGACCTACACCACGACGTCGAGCCGGGTACGCCGACACCCCAGGCCCGCCTTGGCCTGATCACGGCGATCCGCGACGCCGGTCTGGACTGCCACGTGATGGTGGCGCCGGTGCTTCCGTATCTCACCGACTCGGCCGATCAGCTCGACGCCTTGCTCGGCCGGATCGCGGCCGCCGGAGCCACGGGCGTGACGGTATTCGGACTGCACCTGCGCGGCTCGACCCGCGGCTGGTTCATGTCGTGGCTCGCGCGCTCGCATCCCGAACTGACGTGGCGTTACCGCGAGTTGTACCGGCGCGGCGCCTATCTGCCTGCCGAGTACCGCGACGCTCTGCGCGCACGAGTGCAACCGCTGATCCGCGCACACGGATTGGCGGCCGGTCCTCGTGCAGTGGCGCCTGCCACGGCTGGCGACGACTGCGCTGCGGCGCCTGTGCAGCAGACCTTGTTCTGAGGAAGATCAGCTCTTGTTGCGCTTGACCTGATTGAACGGCACGCCGCGGTCGGCGGCGAATTCCCTTGGGAAGCCCAGGATGCGTTCGCCGATGACATTGCGGGCCATCTCCGAGCTACCGCCGCCCAACGACCCGGTTTGGCGCGACAGGTAACGCACGCCGATGTCGAGCATGCCGGTGAGCTCGTCGCCCTCGTCGATGACACCCGCGGTGCCTGCGATGGTCAACGCGGTGTCGACCTCGAGTTCGGTGGTCTCGGCGTGGAACAGCCGGATCAATGTGCCCGCATTCGGCGGCAGCGAACCGTTTCCGATGGCGGCGCCCACATGTTCGATGAGCTGCTTCTTGACGATTCGCCGCACCAGTGCGCGTCCGGCGAGATCATGCACCCGGGCGTCGTCGCCCTGACCGGTGGCCTCGGCAATACCGATGTGATCGGGCGGCATCTCGTTGGCGTTCTCGGCGCCGGTGCCGCTGGCGAACTCCGAGCCGCCGCCGACGGCGCGGCGTTCGTGGTGGAGCTGGCGCGAAGCCACCGTCCATCCGTCATTGACCTCGCCCACCACGGCGTCCGCGGGCAGCGCGAGGCCGTCGAAGAACTCCTCGCAGAATTCCTCGTTTCCGTTGACTTCCTTGATGCGCCGCATCGTGATGCCCGGTGCGTTGAGTGGCACCAGGAACATCGTCAGACCCTCGTGTTTGGGGACCGTCCAATCCGTGCGGGCCAGCATCAACCCGTAATCCCCGGCGAACGCACTGGTGCTCCACGTCTTGGCGCCGTTGATCACCCAGGTGCCGTCGTCGCGGCGGTCGGCGCGGGTGATCACCCCGGCCAGGTCCGAGCCGCCGTTCGGTTCGCTCAGCAGCTGCACGAGGATCTCGTCGCCACGAATCGCGGCCGAGATGCGTTCGCGCTTCTGTGCTTCGCTACCCATGTCGAGGATGGTCGCGGCGCAGATCGTGAACGACGGTGTGTTGAGGATCAGTGGCATCTCGTAGCGGACGCACTCATCGTTGAACGCCTTCTGATATGCGTAGTCCAGGCCGAGACCGCCATACTCCCGCGGGAAGCAGATGCCCGCGAAACCGCCTTCGTACAGCCGCTTCTGCAATTCCTTTGCCCGGTCCCAGGACTCGGCCTCGGCGCGCACGGCGAACGGGGGGTTGTCCGGATCGATCGAGGGCATATTGTCGGCCAGCCACTGCCGGGCGCGGCGGGCGAATTCCTCGACAGACTCGGTGGTGGCACTCGTGCTCACGGTCTCGGTCATGCCACAACCTCCTCGACTGCGCGGTTCTTGCGGTTCACCGCGTACACCGCGCGGTGGTGATCCTCGGGCGATCCGAACATCGCGCGGTACAGGGCAACTCGCCGAAGGTAGAGGTGCAGGTCGTGTTCCCAGGTGACGCCGATACCGCCGTGCAACTGGACGCAGTCCTGCAACATCACCGGAGCTCTCTCGGCCACATAGGCTTTCGCGACGCTGACCAGTAGCTCGGAGTCGGGTGAGCGGCGCCCCACCGCGGCGACGGCGCCGGCGGTGGTGGCCCGGCAGGCTTCGAACCACATCTTCATGTCAGCCGCGCGGTGCTTGAGCGCCTGATAGGACGCCAAGGGGCGTCCGAAGCTGTGCCGGTCGAACAACCACTGGTTCGTCATGGTCAGGACCGCGTCGAGGATGCCGACGATCTCGGCACACTGCAGCACGAGAGCGATCTCGCGCTGCCTCTCGATGACCGCGGGCGTTTGGTCGGCGCTGCCCACCACCGCGGCTTCGTCGACCTCGACACCGTCTAATCGCACGCGCGCGTATCGCTTGACCATGTCGACCGACGCCTGTGGGGTCACGGTGACGCCGGGGGAGTCGGCGGGTACGACGAACTGTCTCAATCGACCGTCGCAGACGGCGGGTACGAGCAGCACCCCGCTCCGGTCACCGGCCTCGACCCGGTCCTTGGTGCCGTCGAGGCGGAAGCCGGAGTCCGTGCGGGTCGCAGTGGTGCGGATCGATTGAGTCCGCAAGGCCGAGAATGGTTGGCGCGGTTCGTATGCGGCCCACGACGCGATGAGCTCGCCCGCCACCAAGGCCTCGATCGTGTCCTCATGACCGTCGGGTGCCTCGACCAGCCCGGCGAGCACGACGCTGACCGCGTGCAGGGGCCCCGGCGCCACACTGCGGCCGGACTGCTCGGCAAGCAGCGCGAGATCGGCGACGCCGTCACCCGAGACGCTGCCGCCCCCGAGTTCTTCGGGGACCAGCAGACTGGCCCAACCGAGTTCGGCTGCCCGGCGCCACCATTCGGCGTCGAACGCGATGCCATCGGCGTGCAGCTGGCGCACCCGGCTCAGTGGGACTTCTTTCTCCAGGAACGCCTGCGCCGTCGAGGTGAACAGCATCTGTTCCGGGTTTGCCACGTCTGTCATGTATTCGGCTCAGCCTCTGTGTGGATGGATGTGATCAGGCGATGACGAGGGCCGGGACATCGGGCTTGTAGACCTTCTTGCTCGGCACCTTGAACAGGTCGACCAGGTTGCCGCCCATGATCTTTCGGATGCCTGCATCGTCGAGGCCCTGCGCTTCCAGATCGCCGACGAGGTTGATCGGGTCCGCCAAGCCTTCCGGGTGCGGCCAGTCGGAGCCGAAGATGATGCGGTCGATCCCGCACAGCTCGGCCATCTTCTTGAAGTCGTCCTCCCAGAACGGCGCCACGTACACCCCACGCTTGAACGCCTGGATCGGATCCTCCGGGAACTCCTGCGGCATTTTCGAATACACGTCTTTGAATTGGTAGAACAGGTAAGGCACCCAGGACGCGCCGTTCTCGATGGAGAGTATCCGCAGATCCGGATTGCGGGTGAGCGCGCCGTGGCAGACCAGTGCGGCCATGGTGTCCTCTATCGGGCGCTTACCCATCGCGACCATCCGGAACGCTGTCGGGCGGAACGGCAGGAACTCGTCGGCCGGTTCCCAGTCGTTGAGGTACTGCGCGTATCCACTGTCCGAGGCGTGCATGCAGACCGGGATACCGGCCTTGACGCACGCGTCCCAGAATGGGTCGAACTCCGGTAGGCCGAGCGAACGGGTTCCGCGATAGCCGGGTACCGGGGCCGGCCGGACCAGGACGGTCTTGGCCCCGCGCTCCAGGCACCACTCGAGTTCGGCGAGTGCGCGGTCGACGACGCCCAAGTTGATCACCGGCGTGGAGAAGATGCGGTCCTCGTAGTTGAACTGCCAGGTCTCGTACATCCACTGGTTGAGGGCGTGGATGATGTCGAGGATCAGGTCGGGGTCGTCCTTCAATCGTTCCTCGACGAGGCTGGCCAGCGTCGGGAACATGATCGTGTAGTCCAGGCCCAGACCGTCGAGCACCTCGAGCCGTGCCTGCGGATTGCGGAACGCGGGGATGGCCTTCATCGGCTTGCCCATCACCTCGCGAAAGCTCTTGCCGCCGCCGCCGTGACGGAAGTACTCCTCCTGTGCGCCGGGGCGCGCGACCACCTCGAAGGTCGGGTTGGGAATGTAGTCGCTGATGTGGTTGCGAACGACGATCTTGGTTCGGCCCCGGACGTCGATGTAGTCGATTACGCCTTTGCGGTTGTCGGGAAGGAACTGCGTCAGCGCTTCCTTGGGCTCATAGAAGTGGTTGTCGGCGTCGAACACCGGATAGTCGAGGATGCGTGACGGCACGTTCGCCTCCTGGGAGAGTGCTGTTATCGAATCTGGTAATGACGTTACCACGCTGTGACCAGCGCAGACGAGACCCGGCGATGATTGGCCGCGATTGCGGGAAACCGCAGGTCAGCGCACTCAAGCGGAGCTGGACAAACCCGTGACGCAGAACTCGTAGATGTGGCGGCCTTCGATCGGCGCCCCGTTGAGGGCCACGCCGAGCGACCGCAACCGCATGGCGCCCAGCACCGACTGCATGATCAGGGCGGCGGCTGTCGGCGTCTCCAGGTCGGCGCGGAACGCGCCCGATTCGATGCCGCGCCGCAGAATGTCCTGGAAGAGGTCGTGCAAAGGCGTCAGAACGCGCGCGTACTCGCGCGGCAGGGACTCCGCCAGATGATCGTTGTAGAACGTCAGGCCGCGGTTGATGCTGTCCTGGGTCGTCGACGCCGCCGGGGCGGTGATGCGCTCGATCAGTGCTCGGAGTGCCTCGGGACCAGGCAGGTCGGCGGTTTCGGAGCACCAGCGCTGCGTCGACTCCGCCATGATCTTGTCGATCAGCGCCAGCAGAAGCTCGTCCTTGGTGGAAAAGTGCTGGTAAAACGACCGCAGTGAGGTCTTCGAGCGTTCGACGACTTCCAGCACCGTGAAATCCGTGCGGCCTGTTTCGCCGAGGATCGCCAGGGCCGATCTCATGAATCGGCCGACTCGCTCCTCGGTGTCTGCACGCGCACCACCCGACGGTCGTCCGGCCGGCCTAGCCATTGCGGCACCACCTCCGTCATGCTGCACTGTGGAGAATGACGTTACCGTTTCTGTAGAAGCAATAGGCGGGTTGTGATCACTGTGCTCCGACGACCGAGCGGGTCGGCCCGATGACCGAGTGGTTCTTGTTCCTGCCACAAGTGCGCATGGATATCCCCGATATCGTCGAGCGGGCGCGCGTCGCCGAAGCCGGTGGATTCGACGGCATCGCGTTCATCGACCACCTCGAGCCGCCCGGTGCGACGAATCAAAGCATCTGGGAGGCAATGACCGTCGCGACGTGGATCGCCGCACGCACCGAGCGATTGCGCGTCGGACACCTGGTGTTGTGCGACGCGTTCCGGCATCCGGCAGTGCTGGCCAAGCAAGCCGTCACGTTGTCCGCTGCGTGCGACGGCCGCTTCGAACTCGGGTTGGGTTCGGGTTCCTGGCCACAGGAATTCGAGAAGTTCGGGATCGAGGACGGCGACGACGCCGGGGCGCGGGTGAGCAGGCTCGGAGATGACCTCGCGTTGCTGCGCCAGTACTGGGACGGCGACGGTGCCATCGGTCCGATTCAGCTGCCGCGGCCGGCTGATCGAATTCCATTGGTTCTCGGCGGGACTGGCAAACGAACGATGGAACTCGTGCGGACGTACGCCGACTGGTGGAACATTCCCTCGCACCAGCTCGACCGCCTGCCGCATCTGCTGCCGACGGTGGGCTCGGCGCGGGTGTCGCTGCAGCAGATGGTCGGATTCGTTGGCCGTGGCGCCGATCGCGCTGCGGTCACCGAACGGAGCAACCGGCTGTTCGGCCATCTCGGAAGCGGGCTCGTATGTGGCGACGCGGCCGAGATCACCCAGCATTTCGCCGGGTTGACCACCCAGGGCGTTGAACGTTTCTACGTGTGGTTCGCGGACTTCGCGGCCCCACAGACTCTTTCCGAATTTGCCGAGACCGTGATCAATGCCTGACAGAAAGGGAATTTCGATGACGACCGAATCCGCGGAGGCGCCAGTGGAATCCACGCCGTGGACGCTGCAGATGCTCCTGGAACTGTTCGACGCCGAGCCGGCAGCAGACAACCGCTTCATCGTGCAGACCGGTATCGCCGGAGCCGACGAGCGGCAGGTGGTGGAGGGCACGCAGATTCTGGCCGCGGCCATAGTCGCTGTCGCGAAACGGTTTCCGGAGAAATCGGTGCGCACCGCACACGCCGTGTTCGCCCGTGCCGTCATGGTGGGGCCGCCCGTCGAACTCGACATCGATGTGATCAGCGAGGGCCGGTCCACGGCCACCGCGGTGGTCGCGGCGTCACAGAACGGCAAGCGGTGCATCACCATCACCGTGTTCACCGATGTGCCGTCCGGTGACGTGATCCGCCATCATCTCCCGCGCCCCGATGTCGCAGGCCCCGCCGACTCCAACGTGTCGCCGATGCCGATGACCGGGCGGCAGCTGAGGCTTGTCGACGTCGTCGACGTGAACAGCCCCGACGAGGTCGGACCGCCCGAGCTCTACGCCTGGTTGCACTACGACCCCATCCCGACCCGAGATGATCGTGCCAAGGCGCTGATCGCGTACTTCACGGGCCATCTCGGTATTTCGACGACCATGCGGGCGCATGAAGGCATCGGGACCGCGCAAGCACATCTGACCGTGTCGACGGCGCCCATGACGGTCACCGTAAGCTTCCACGAACCGGTCCGCTGGGACGGCTGGATCCTCTACACCCACGAGAGCACCCAGGTCGGCTCCGGCATGTCGTATGTGCGTGGCGCGGTGCACACCGAGGAGGGTGAGCTCATCGCGTCATTCAGTCAGGATGCGTTGATCCGCCCGTTGCGCACGACCGACACCAACATCTCGGAGCACGCGCGGTTGTAAAGCGGGCTGCCGCCGCTCAGATCTTCAGATAGCCCTTGTCGGCCGGGATCTGGGCGGCGGTCACCAACGACGACGCATCGCCGGCCAGCCACACCACGATGTCGGAGATCGTGTCCGGCGGAGCCAGTGAGTCGGTGGGCAGCGCGCCGGGCGAGAAGCTGTGGATGTAGTTGGGATGGTCGGCGAAAACCTGGTACATCGACACGTCGTTGCCCATCGGGGTGTCGGTGCCGTACGGATGGATGGAATTCACCCGAATCCCGAACTCGCCCAATTCGACTGCCAGCGAGTTGGTCAGGCCGACGACACCGAATTTGCTCGCGCTGTAGTGGCCACAGCCAGGCACGGCCTTGATTCCGGCCGCTGAACTGATGGTGATGATCGACCCGCCATTGCCTGCCTCGATCATCGGCGGCACCACGGCCTGAACGGTGTTGAACACCCCGGTGAGGTTGACGTCGACGATGTCCTGCCACTGCTGAGCCGAGATCTCCCACAGACGACCCCAATTGAGCACACCCGCGTTGGCGACCACGATGTCGAGCCGCCCGAACTGCTCGATGGCGTCGGCCACCACGCGACGCTGCCCCGCGGCATCGCGCACGTCGACCTCAGCGGCGAGAATCTTGCGGCCCTCGTCCTCGACGAGCCGGACGGTCTCGGCCAGGTCGTCCGGACTGGAGGCTGGGTATCCGTTGTGCTCGGCCACCGGCGCGCATGCGTCGATCGCCACGACGTCGGCGCCGGCGCGCGCAAGCCGCACGCAATGCGAGCGGCCCTGCCCGCGGGCCGCGCCGGTCACATAGGCGACCCGGCCTGCCAACGGGGTATCGGATGTGCTCATGCGTGCTGCTCCTCGCGCGCGGGCTCAGACGGTTGGCGGATTCCCGAGAAGCGATAGTCCGACAGCGGGGAGTGGCGGGCGAATCGCCGTGATCCGGTGATGGTCTGCGGCCGGTAGTACGTGGTGTCGTGCTGAGAGTTGACGAAATAGGTGTTCAGGCCGGACGTGGCGGTGTAGTACAGGTGCGCGACGCGCCCGTCTCGATGCATCCGCTGATTCCATGCGTTGAACGCATCCTGGCTGACTTCGACCACGCCTGCACCGCGGTGGCGGGCCTCGTCGATGATGCGTACCGCGTGCGCGGCCATCGTCTCGACATAGTCGGGCCAGGCGAATCCGACGAATCCGAGCGGGCCGACGATCTCCCACCGATTGGGCAACCGCGGATGAGCGGTGCCGGCGTAACTGCGAAGCCCGTGTGCCTGGTAGTAGCGGGTGAGATCGAATCCATTGGGGCCGAGAATGGTTCCCACCCGGTATGTCTCCGGATCGGTCCAGAGCTCGTAACCGGTGGCCAGCACCAACAAGTCGACAGGCCGTTCATCGCCGTCGGTGGTCAGGATGCCCGTTGCAGTGATGCGTTCGATGGGTGAGGTGATCAGATGGGTGTTCGAATTGTTCAGTGCCGGAAGGAATGAACTCGATATCACCGGACGTTTCGCGAGTATGCCATAGTGCGGCACCAGTTTTCGTCGAGTCGACCGATCGTGGACGACACTGCGCAAGAGGAGCCGGTACAGCAGTCGGCACCAACCGTCGTAGAGCGGCATGATCCGCCGCAGCGCCGTCTCCGGGAGCCGGGAGAAGGCGTGCACGATCGGTGCAACGAGGAACACGTCCATGGCAAGCCGGCCCGCGGCGTCGACTGCCCGCAATACCCCGGGCAGTCTCAACGCCCGGCGCATCAACGGGGGAATGTCGAAGTCGATCTTCGGAAGCACCCAAGCCGGGGTGCGCTGGTAGACATCGAGTTCGGCGGCATGCGCAGCCAGCGCGGCGGCGATCTGAACGCCCGACGAACCGGTGCCGATCACCGCGATCCGTTTGCCGCGAGTGTCGTAGGAATCGTCCCAGGCGTTGGGCCGCAGGATGGTGCCGGTGAAGTCGTCGACACCTTCGATGTCGACGTCGGACTTGGCGTTCACGTATCCGCCCACCGAGCTGATGAGGAATCGTGCGGTGACCGGGGACCGGCCGCGGATCCGCAGCCGCCACAGTCCACGTTCCTCGTCCCACTGCTGCTGGGTCACGTCGGCATTGGCGACCAGATGGTCATACAGCCCGAGAGCCGTCGCGGTGTCCTTCAGGTAGCGGTAGATTTCGGGTCCGGGTGCGAACAGCCTGGTCCAATGCGGGTTGGGTGCGAACGACAGCTGGTACCACAGCGTCGGGATGTCGACGGCCAGTCCGGGGTAGTGATTGTCCCGCCAGGTGCCGCCGAAATCGGCTCCGCGTTCGACGATGACGAAGTCGTGTATTCCCTTCTGCCGCAGAAGATATGCGGCGGAGATACCACCGGGACCCGCACCGATGATGGCCACCTCGTAGTGGGCTTCGGTCATGGCCACCCTCTCAGCCCGTCGATGATGTGATCGGACACGAAACGTCTGACCGCGCGTGGGCTGTCCAGGTTAACGCCCATAGGCGGCAACAGTTCGAAGCTGAACAGCAATCGCACGATCCATTCACCGGCCCGGGCGGGAGCCAGGCCGGCATGGACCTCGCCGCGGCCCTGCGCGGCGCGCACCAGTGGTTTCCAGAAGTCGATCGAACGCCGCATCAGGTCGTCGCCGGTGTTGCGCAGCAGGAGCACCAGAATGCTCTCGTTGAAGCCGCGCGGCGACACCGCGTCCGACTGTCGGCGATGGGCACAGATCACCACAGCTGCCGCGGCGACCTGACCGGCCAGGCTGTCCGCACGGCGCACCTGGACCGCGAGCGCACCGAGGAATTCCGACGTCAGGTGTTCGAGCGCGATCTCGATCGCCCTGTCGCGGTTGCCCAACGCGTTGTGCACCGTGCCACGGGATACGCCCGCGGCGTCAGCTACCGCGGTGAGGCTGAATTGTCTTGGCCCGGAATGTCGTAATGTCTGGACGGTGGCGGCCAGAAGTGCGGGGGACAGCCTGCCGCCCGGCTCTCGCATTTGAACACATTAACGATGTGTGTTCAACATGGTCAATACGTGCCGGTTTGCGCGGTGCTGAGGTCGGCAGTGGCGGCGTCGAGTACGTCGTTGAAGACTCGCGTAAGCAGCGGTCGCCCAATCCAGCGTGTCAGCGGTCCGCCGATGAGTGGAAGCTTCACGCGAAACGTAGTCATCCACCTGACGTGGGTACCTGCGGCGACCTCGGTGCAGGTTACTCGGCCGTGTCGGTGCTCAGACGGTGGAAAGCTGCGTTCGACGATGTAGTCGAACGAGTGAGGTGCGTCGTGGGTGGTGATGCGCTCCCGGAACCAGCCGATGACCCATACCAGGATTCGGATCGCACCGACACCGTAGGCGGCATCGCGGCCGGGAACGGCCAACCTTTCGTGCAACACCAGCGGTGAACGCGTGAAGTTGCTTGCAGTGCACAGAAATTCGAATACCACATCCGGTGGTGCGGCGATCGTGCGCTCAACTGTTACGGTTTGCATAACTTTTCTCCTATCGCGCCAGGGCTCGGCCAATTGTGCTGTGGCGAAGTTTGTCGGGGTTCCTGATTGCGTAGAGGCCCGATATCAGTCCGTCGGTGATCTCGATCAGCAGTATCGAGTCGAGCTGGTCGCCCCGGTGAAACAGCACAGCCGGCAAAGCGTTGTACACGCCGAATGTGATAGCGAGCGCTGCCATCCCGGTCTGAGCCAGCCCGGCCATGTATTGGGCGACGCGCTGCGGACCGATGATCGGGCGCCGGGCTGCACTGACGCTACCTCCACCGTCAGCCACCGCAGCTACGTCAGGCGCCATGACCGCAACCAGGGCAGCGACGTCCCCGGTGTTGGCAGCCCGCAGGAACGTTTTGACAACGTCGCGGCCGGTTTGCTCGTCCGGTGTGAATCGACGACGTCTCGCTTGGACGTGGCGGCGAGCGCGAAGGGCGATTTGGCGCACAGTCGTATCCGATTTACCAAGGACGCTGGCGATTTCGGGATGGCTGTAAGCGAAAACCTCGCTCAGCACGAACACCACGCGCTCCTCCGGGCTCAGTGTCTCGAGGATCAGAAGCATCGCCATAGACACCGACTCGGCCAGCACCGCGTCCTCACTGACATCCGGTGCGGTGCGGATGGGTTCGGGTAACCAGTTGCCGACGTAGTCCTCACGCCTGCGCTTGGCGGTGCGCAGCGCGTTCAAGGCTTGCCTCGTAGCGAGCTGCACCAGATATGCGTGCGGGTGAATGACCTCGCCGGCCCTGATCCAGCGCAGGTAACTTTCTTGGATGACGTCCTCGGCGTCGGCGGCGCTACCGAGGATCTCGTACGCGAGTGTGAACAAGAGCGGTCGGTGTTCTGCGAACACCTCAGTAGCGTCCAGCGCGGTCCCCTTCGCTGTCGATGGTCACACTCTTAGACACCGCCCGACAGCCCGACCGTGACAACCGGAAGTTATGACGTGCGTCACATGGTGGTGACGTCGTACGCGTGGTGGACGATGTCATGTAGGTGGTAGATCGCGATCGTCGCCACGGTGAACTCACTGCCGTTGCTTCGCAGCCCCCGACGCCCCCACGAGTTGTCGGGTACCTGCTCGTAGGTGGCGGCCACAACGTTGGCCGACTCGAAGAGCTCGGAGCCAACAGTTGCCGGGTCCTGTGATGCGTAGTCGTCGGCGATCGCGGTGGCGTCCTGGTCCCAGTTCGGGAAGCGCGGATCATCCTCGGTGAGCATCAGCCGCACGCGGTGTTCGAATATGCGGTGCACATCGCGAATGTGGCAGCCGTATTCGAGTATCGACCACATGCCCGGCCGCGTCCGGACGGCGACATCGGGTTGGCCGAGTCGCGACATCCAGGCTGCGGCGTCATCACGAATCCTGGCGGCGACCTCGGTGTGGTGCACCGTCGTCGCATCGAATCCGCATTCTGGGCATGGCCGGGACATCACCCACGTCCAGTCTTTGGTATCGGGTTCGATGGCGGGTTGATCGCGGTTCATGCCACCAGTGTCGCCGTGGATCACGCCGACGACAACGCCGAGCGCAACACATCGAGCGGCAGGCCGCCGAGATCGAGCGCAGTGCTGTGGAACTCCCGCAACGTCGCACCGCGTTGCAGGCTCTCCTCACGCAGCTGGTGCCAGATCCGCTGGCCGATGGCGTACGAGGGAGCTTGTCCGGGCCAGCCGAGGTAGCGGTCGAGCTCGAACCGCAGATGCTCCTCCGTCATGGCCGAGTGGGAGGTCAGGAAGTTCCACGCACGTTCGGCGTCCCAGACCTCGCCGTCCGGCGCGGTGAGACCGCAGTGCACCCCGATGTCGATGACCACGCGTGCGGCCCGGAAGCGCTGTGCGTCAAGCATTCCCATCCGGTTCCCGGCGTCGTCGAGCCAGCCCAGTTCGGCCATCAGCCGCTCGGCGTACAAGGCCCAGCCCTCGCCGTGGCCCGAGACCCAGCAGGCCAGCCGCCGCCACCTGTTGAGCTGATCGGAAAGTGCCACGGCCCGCCCGATTTGCAGATGATGGCCCGGCACGCCCTCGTGGAAGACGGTGGTGGTTTCCTGCCAGGTGTGGAACTCGTCGACGCCGGGCGGCACCGACCACCACATCCGACCGGGTCTGCTCCAGTCCTCGGACGGTCCCGTGTAGTAGATGCCGCCGGTTTGAGTGGGAGCGATTCGGCACTCCAGCTTGCGAAGTGGGCCCACGATGTCGAAGTGCGTACCGGACAGTGATTCGACGGCGCGGTCCGACAGGTCTTGCATCCAGGCCTGCAACGCATTGGTGCCTTTGACGAGGTAGCGGGGTTCCTCGTCGAGCCGGCGCAGCGTCTCGGCGACCGTTGCGCCGGGGTAGAGCTGCTGCGCGATCGTTTCCTGCTCTGCCACAACCGCGTCGAGAAGCCCCAGGCCCCACTCATAGGCCTCGTCGAGGTCGACGCTCGTGCCCAGAAACGACCGCGACAGCAACTGGTAGGCGTCGCGCCCGCATGCGTCGACTTCCCGGGCGTGCGGAGCGATGTCGTCGCGCAACACAATGCCCAGCCGCTCGTAGGCAGCGGCGGCGGCGGTCGCGTGCTGGCGCAGTTCGTCGCGCAGGGCGGTGCCGGCGGTCGGTGCCTGCGCCACCATATCGGCGAACAGCTGTGCGATCTGCTGAGTTTGGGCGATACCGCGGGTGACCTGACGGATCGCCGGGGGATGTCCGTTGTCCACCGCGGCATTCAGCGCACGCGCGTAGCCGTCGACCCGGTCGGGTACCTTGGCCAGCCGCCGCCCGATGAGCGCCCAATCGTCCGCGGTATCGGTGGCCATCAAGTCGAATACGTCACGCATGGTCTGCAGTGGTGAGGCGATGACGTTGAGCTCACCGAGATCCAGGCCTGCGTCGTGCAATTCGACGGACACGCCGAGGCGTTCGCGCATGGCGGCGATGGTCACCACGTCGACATCGTCGGCCGGGTTCGCCGTGTCGAGTTCGCGCAGCGCCGAGCGCGCGGCCTCGGCTCTCGCGGCGACTCCCTCAGGCGAGTAGTCGGTGACCTCGTCGTCGAATCCGGTGATACCCAGTTCGGTTGCCGCGCAAGGGTCCAGCTGTGCGTAGGTCTCGAGGTAGCGCTCGGCTACCGCGTCGACCTCGGTCTGGGGCCTACCCAAGGTCATTCGTCGCGAACGTGTCGCACTTGTTCGGGTCGCCGGTTCGGTATCCCTCGGTGAACCACTTCTGCCGCTGTTCGGATGACCCGTGGGTCCAGGCCTCGGGGTTCACCCGCCCGGTCGCCGCCCGCTGGATGCGGTCGTCGCCGACCGATGACGCGGCCGAAAGTGCGTCGGCGATGTCCTTGTCGCTCAGCGGTTCCAGGAACGGCACGCCGGTGCTCTCCTGCCGGGTGATCGAGGCGTAGTGCGCCCACACCCCGGCGTAGCAGTCGGCTTGCAGTTCGGTGCGCACGCCGCCGCCGGTGGGACCCTGCGGATCCTGCTGCGCGCGGCCTAGCACGCCGAGCAGATTCTGCACGTGGTGACCGAATTCGTGGGCGACGACGTACTCCTGTGCGAGCGGCCCACCGCTGGAACCGAACTGGTCGACGAGAGTCTGGAAGAAGTCGGTGTCGAAGTAGGCGGTCTGGTCGACGGGGCAGTAGAACGGCCCGACATCGCTGGTGGCCGGCCCGCAGCCGGTGTTGACCTGACCGGTGAACAGCCGGACGTGCGGACGTTCGTAGCCCTTGAGCAGCTGCTGCCACACGCCGTCGACGGAGTTTCCGGTTGCCACCACGCGGCACTGCACGATGTTGTTGGCATCCGCGCCCGTCTTGCACTGGCTCAGGTCGAAACCCTGCGCCTCAGCGCCCTCGGTGCTCATTTGCTGTTGCTGCGGCATGACTGTGCCGGGATCGATGCCGAGGAACATTGCGAGCACGACGATCAGCAGACCACCGATGCCACCGCCGATCGCGATACCCCGACCCGGACCGCGGCCGCCACCACTGCTCGAAGTGGTGCTCGTGTCGATCTGCATACCCTCGTTGAAGGTCATCGCATCGCTCCATCGCATTCGCGCCCAGGTCATACTCGACAGCTCGGTTTAGCTTGCCACATTAGGATTCAGACGTGTCCGTCGTAGCGGAACATTCGACCATCGCCCACACCTCGCTCGGGCGGCTGCGCGGCACCCTCGAGGGTGGTGTCAGCGTGTGGCGAGGTGTCGACTACGCCCAGCAACCGCTCGGCCGGCTGCGCTTCGTCGCACCACAACCGTTGACGCCGTGGTCGGGCGTGCGAGACGCTGTCGACCACGGTCCTTTGCCGCCGCAGGGCCGCTCGTTCGTCGGCGGCGGCCGCGACGATCCCAAGATCCGGGATGAGGCCTGCCTCACCGTCACGGTGTGGTCCCCCGATACGGCCGGCTCGCTCCCGGTGATGGTGTGGATCCCGGGTGGTGCGTTCGTCTACGGGGCGGGCCAGCTCCAGCTGTACAACGGTTCGCGGCTCGCCGCGAACGGCAATGTGGTGGTCGTCAACGTCACATATCGGCTCGGCGTGTTCGGCGGTTTCGAACTCGGCGACCTGGGCGACGGGTTCGACGACAACCTGTGCCTGCGCGATCAGATCGCGGCGCTGCGGTGGGTGCGCGACAACATCGCTGCGTTCGGGGGCGATCCGGAGCGCGTGACGGTGTTCGGCGAATCCGCCGGTGCGACGTCAGTGTTGGCGCTGTTGGCGAGCCCGGCCGCCGAAGGGCTCTTCGCCAGGGCGATCGCCCAGAGCCCGGCGCTGCCATTGATCGCCGACCGGGAGATCCGGGCCCGGCAATCGCGCCGGTTCATGCACCTGCTCGGCGTCGGAGCCGAGCAGCTCAAGGTGTTGCCGCAGCGCCAACTGCGGCGCGCGGCCGGCCAATTGCAGCTTGAGAGCGCGCAACAGACGCCGACACTGGCGTATGGCCTGACGCACGGGGTCGACCTGTTGCCGCTACACCCGATCGAGGCGGCCCGGGCCGGCGCGGTGGCGCGTGTCCCGCTGATCATCGGCACGAACAGCCATGAAGCGTCGATGTTCGCGTGGGGCAAGCCGCCGATGCTGCCGACCACACCAGAACTCGTCGACAGCTACTTCCAGCGCACCGCGCCGCACGACCGAGAGCGCATCCTGTCCGCGTACCCCACGTATCCCCGGCGGGCCGCGCGCATCGCGTTCGGATCCGATGTCATGTTCGGCGCGCCGACGTGGGCCTTCGCCGACGCCTACAGCCCACTCGCACCGACGAACGTGTACCGCTTCGACCACACGACCTGGACGCTGCGAGCGCTGGGGCTCGGCGCCACCCATGGCAGCGAGATCGTCCATATCCAGCACAGTTATTCGTCGTATCTGGGCCGCAAGATTCATCCGCTCGGAAGGCGGGTGCAGCCTTCGGTCGGCAGGCGCATGCAGCGCACGTGGCTGGACTTCGCGACCGACGATCTCGGTCCGGAGTGGCCTCGCTACGACGCCGACCGGCGCCGCACCCGGGTGATCCGATCCACTCGCGACGAGACCGTCGAGGATCCCGATGCCTTGAGGCGCGCGGCGTGGGAGGGGATCTACTGAGTGCGTGTCGCGTACCGCTTGTCGGTATAGCGACGCAGATTGTGCAGGAAGCGCTGGAACAACCACGCCATGATCGGTTTGCCCAGCGTCATGCCGAGCTGCCCGGCCAGCCCGCTCGGTTCCATCGCCATCACCCAGGTCAGGTGGCAACCTTGCGCCGTCGGCACGACGCGGTAATCCTCGGCGAAGGCCGAGATCGCGTTCGACGTACTGGTGTTGAACCGGAAGGCCATGTGGGAGAACGGTTCCCACGCCAAGAACTCCTCGTCGCCGACGATGTTGCCGCGCATCGTGACGGTGCGGGTGGTCCCGATTCCGCGGGGCTCGGGGCTCGTCCACTCCACGTTGGTGATGACGGTCGCCCAGTGCGGCCACGAGGTCTCGTCGGCGAGCACCTCGAACAACTCCTCCGGGGTGATCGCGAGATCTACGGTGCTGACGAAGCGGAACGGCGCTCGGTCGATGAAGTCGAGTTCGACGCGTTCACACTGGTAGGTCCGTGCCATGGGTAGACACTTTAGGGCAGGGTGTCTAGTGGCGGGTGCTATCCGGGTCCGTCACTGGCCGCGGCCAGGAGCGGCACCACCACGTCACTGACCGGCGTCGGCAGGCCGTAGACCGCCGCCTTACGGGCGATGACGCCGTTGCGGATGTCCCACTCCAACGGCCGGCCCGCCTCGCGGTCGGTCAGCATCGACGTCGTGACATCGGCGGGCCCGGAGCTCAGCATCGTGAGAATCTCGTCGGGCACGCCATCGCCGAGTTTCGCGCCGTCCGCCCGCGCCACCGCCAGGCACTCGTTCAGATAGCGACGCGCCAGCGCCGCCACATCGTCGCGGCGGAACATGCCCGCGCGCCGTCCGGTCAGCACCATCAACCCGACAACGGCGTTGACCAGGAGCTTGCGCCAGGCGGCCGTGCTGAAGTCGCCGTCGAGTTCGACCGTGATCTCGGTACCGCGCAACGTCTGGGCGATGACAGCGGCCGAGGCCGTGTCGGGCAGCACGAGGCGTGTCGCGGTGCGCACCCATATCCAGCCTGCGGGTTGAGGCTCCGACGAAACCCATACCGCGGCCGGGACGACCTGCGATCCGGGACAGAACCCGCCCACCCGCTCCACCTGTTCGACGCCGTTCTGCAGCGCGCACACCACGGTGTTCTCATCGCAGAGCCGCGCAAGCCAGCCGCCCGCCTGTTCGTTCTGGGTGTCTTTGACGGCCAGGAACACCACGTCGACCGGACCGGCGACGCCGGTCGGGTCGGTGTGGACCGGACCGGGTACGACGATCGGATCACGACCGTCGGGTCGCACCTCGACACGGTCTCGCGGGCTGCGACCGCACAGCAGTACGGGTCGGCTCGCGGCATGCAGGTATGCAGCGATGGTGGATCCGATGGCGCCGGGGCCGATTACCGCGATTGGGGAGTTCACTATCGCCAAACTAGTGGTGATCAGGTCCCCACTACACTGTGGCAGTTATCCCTCAAGTTCATTCACAAGGAGTTTTCGTGCTGCGCAGTCACGCCGCTGGTTCATTGCGGCCCACCGACGCGGGTCAGAAGGTGACGTTGGCGGGCTGGGTGGCACGTCGCCGTGACCACGGCGGCGTGATCTTCATCGACCTGCGCGACGCTTCGGGTGTGTCGCAGGTGGTGTTCCGGGAAGGTGACGTGCTCGAAGCCGCGCACCGGCTGCGCGCCGAGTTCTGCGTCGCCGTCGAGGGCACCGTCGAGGTCCGGCCCGAGGGCAACGAGAACCCCGAGATCGCCACCGGGCAGATCGAGGTGAACGCGACATCACTGACAGTGTTGGGGGAGAGTGCGCCCCTGCCGTTCCAGCTCGACGAGAGCGCGGGCGAGGAAGCGCGGCTCAAGTACCGCTACCTGGATCTGCGCCGCGAGGGTCCGGGCAACGCAATTCGCTTGCGGTCCAAGGTGAATGCGGCGGCACGCGCAGTGCTGGCCGAACACGACTTCGTCGAGATCGAGACGCCAACGCTGACCCGTTCGACGCCTGAGGGTGCGCGAGACTTCCTGGTGCCGGCCCGGCTGCAGCCCGGCTCCTTCTACGCACTGCCGCAGAGCCCGCAGCTGTTCAAGCAGCTGCTCATGGTGGCGGGCATGGAGCGCTACTACCAGATCGCGCATTGCTACCGCGACGAGGATTTCCGCGCCGACCGCCAGCCTGAGTTCACCCAGCTCGACATGGAGATGAGCTTCGTCGATGCCGACGATGTCATCGCGGTGTCCGAGCAGGTGCTCAAGGCGCTCTGGGCGCTGATCGGTTACGACGTTCCGCTTCCGCTGCCGCGGATCAGCTACGCCGAAGCCATGCGGCGGTTCGGCTCCGACAAGCCCGACCTGCGGTTCGGTGTGGAACTCGTCGAGTGCACCGAGTACTTCAAGGACACCACGTTCCGGGTGTTCCAAGCGCCGTACGTGGGCGCGGTCGTCATGGCGGGCGGCGCCTCGCAGCCGCGGCGCACGCTCGACGGCTGGCAGGAATTCGCCAAGCAGCGCGGTCACAAGGGCCTCGCGTATGTGCTGGTGGGCGAAGACGGCACGCTCGGGGGACCGGTGGCCAAGAACCTCACCGATACCGAGCGGGACGGTCTGGCCGCACATGTGGGCGCGAATCCCGGTGACTGCATCTTCTTCTCGGCCGGCCCGGTCAAGGCCGCGCGTGGGCTGCTGGGCGCCACGCGCATCGAGATCGCCAAGCGCCTCGATCTGATCGACCCCGACGCGTGGGCGTTCACCTGGGTGGTGGACTGGCCGTTGTTCGAGGCGACCGACGAGGCGACCGCGTCCGGCGACATCGCCGTGGGCTCGGGTGCCTGGACGGCCGTGCACCACGCGTTCACCTCACCCAAGCCCGAATCCGTCGCGACTTTCGACACCGATCCCGGCGCCGCGTTGGCCGATGCCTACGACATTGTGTGCAACGGCAACGAGATCGGCGGCGGGTCGATCCGTATCCACCGCCGCGACGTCCAGGAACGGGTGTTCGCGATGATGGGCATCGACCACGACGAAGCCCAGAAGCAGTTCGGATTCCTGTTGGACGCCTTCGCATTCGGCGCGCCGCCGCACGGAGGTATCGCGTTCGGCTGGGACCGCATCACCGCGCTGCTGGCCGGGATGGACTCGATCCGCGAGGTCATCGCCTTCCCCAAGTCCGGCGGTGGCGTCGATCCGTTGACCGACGCGCCCGCGCCGATCACCGCGCAGCAGCGCAAGGAATCGGGAATAGACGCCAAGCCCGAGAAGCTGGACAAGCCATGACCGAGATCGACAAGGAAAAGCTCTACTCCGACACCGCGGCCCTCGACGAGTTCAACCGCAACATCGTCGAGGAATTCCGGGCCAACGGCGGCAAGGTCGGCGGCCCGTTCGAGGGTGGCACTTTGCTTCTGCTGCACACGACCGGGGCCAAGTCGGGTGAGCCGAGGCTGTCGCCGTTGGCCTACCTGACCGTCGACGGCAAGATGCTGATCGTCGGGTCCTATGCCGGCGCGCCGAAGAATCCGGCGTGGGTGCACAACCTGCGGACCAATCCGAAGGCGCGGATCGAGGTGGGAACCGATTCCTACGACGTCACCGCTCGCGAACTGCCGTCCGACGAGCGTGACGCCACGTACCCGAAGATCGTCGAACTTGCTCCGGTGTTCGCCGATTACCAGGCCAACACGACGCGCAGGATCCCGCTCTTCGAACTCGTGCGGGCTTAGGCGGGAATAGGCGTCAAGCCGAATCGGCTTTGACGTTTCGTGACTGAATTCAACTCAGACGAACTCCTGAAGAACCGGGCCGCGCTCGACACGATGAATCGCGACGTCGTCGAGGAGTTCCGGACGAACGGCGGCAAGGTCGGCGGCCCGTTCGAGGGCTCTGACATCGTGCTGCTGCACACGACCGGCGCCAAGTCCGGGCAGCGGCGTGTGAGCCCGTTGGCATCGTTCACCATCGACGGCCGCCTGTTGATCGTCGGGTCATACGGTGGCGCGCCGAAAGATCCGGCGTGGGTACACAATCTGCGGGCCAACCCCGGCGTGCACGTGGAGATCGGCACCGATTCCTACGACGCCACCGCCCGCGAACTTCCGCGGGACGAACGAGATGCGCTGTTCGACAAGGTCGTCGCCGCGGCGCCCGGCTTCGGCGAATACCAGGCCAAGACCGAACGCGTCATCCCGCTCTTCGAGCTGACTCGGGTTTAGCGCCGAGTGTTGGCCTGTGTGCGAGATTTGGCGGGAATGTCGCACACAAGCCAACTTTCGAGGGTGGTTACAGCCGCTCGATGATGGTGGCGTTGGCCATGCCGCCGCCCTCACACATCGTCTGCAGGCCGTAGCGACCGCCACGCTGCTCAAGCGCGTTGACCAAAGTGGTCATGATGCGAGCGCCGCTGGCTCCCAACGGGTGCCCGATCGCGATCGCCCCGCCGTTGACGTTGGTCTTGGCGAGATCTGCTCCGGTATCGGCCGCCCACGCCAGAACCACCGGTGCGAACGCCTCGTTGACCTCGAACAGGTCGATGTCGGCCAACGTCAAACCGGAACGGGCGAGGACCTTTTCGGTGGCCGGGATGACGCCGGTCAGCATGTAGAGCGGGTCGGAGCCCACGACCGTCGTGGTGTGTATCCGCGCGAGTGGACGCAATCCGAGGCGCTTGGCGGTCTCGCCACTGGTGATCATCACCGCGGCACTGCCGTCCGACAACGGTGACGAGTTTCCCGGGGTGATCTCCCAATTGATCTGCGGGAAGCGCGCGGCGTATGCGTCGTTGTAAAACGCCGGCTTCAACCCGGCCAGCGTCTCGACCGAGGTTCCCGGCCGGATGATCTCATCGGTGCTCAACCCGGCGATCGGCGCGAGTTCGGCCTCGAACAGCCCGTCCTTGGTGGCGCGGGCCGCCTTCTCGTGGCTGGCCGCGGAGAATTCGTCGAGCTGGGTGCGGGACAGTTTCCACCTTGCGGCGATCAGCTCAGCGCTGATGCCCTGGGGGACAAGGCCGTCCGGGTAGCGGGCGGCCATGTCGAGGCCGAACGGATCGCTTCCCGGCAGCACCGACGTGCCCATCGGCACGCGCGACATCGATTCCACGCCTGCTGCGATCACGATGTCGTACGCGCCGGCCAGCACACCCTGCGCGGCGAAGCTGATGGCCTGCTGGCTGCTGCCGCACTGGCGGTCGACCGTCGTGCCCGGCACGGTCTCGGGGAATCCGCCGCCGAGGAGCGCGTTGCGGGCGATGTTGACGGCCTGGTCGCCGACCTGGGTGACGGCGCCGGCGATGACGTCGTCGACCTGGGCGGGATCGACGCCGGTGCGCGCGATCAACTCCCGCAGGCTGTGCGCGAGGAGGTCGGCGGGCAGCACGCCGTGCAGTGCGCCGTTGGCCTTGCCCTTACCGATGGGTGTGCGGACCGCACCCACGATGACTGCATCCCGACCTGCATATCCCGACATCTCTGCCTCCTGAAGCTCACCGCTGAGTATTCTGATGTGAACCCAGATATACCACCTGGGTATAGTTAGAACAACTCAGGGATGAGGTTGATTCCGTGGGAATGCTGCAGGGCGTCCTCGCCGATCGCGACGCGTGGTCGGCAGTGGGACGTTGCCCGATCGAGAAGACGATGTCACTCGTGGGCACCAAGTCGGCGATGCTGATCATGCGCGAGGCCTATTACGGCACGACGCGGTTCGAGGATTTCTGGCGCCGGGTCGGCGTGACGAAGGCCGCGGCATCGGCGCGGTTGTCCGACCTCGTCGAGGCCGGGCTGCTCGAGCGTCGGCCCTATCAGGAGCCCGGCCAGCGCAGCCGCGACGAATACGTGCTGACCCAGGCCGGCGTCGATTTCATGCCCGTGGTGTGGGCGCTGTTCGAGTGGGGGCGCGACCACGTGACCAACGATTCCCCGTTACGGTTGGCCCATGCCGGGTGCGGCGCGCGTGTGACAGTCGAAATACGTTGTGAAGAAGGACATCTCGTGCCACCTGACGAACTTGTCGTCCGGGTGGACCGGCGTGATTCAGCTTGAGTCCGCGGCGTCGGCCAGATACGCCTTCACCAACGTTTTGGGCGCCTGCGCCAGCCAGGCCTCGGTGATCAACTCGGTCAGCTCGCCGGCGTCGATCGCGGCGAGGCGGACGAGCACGGCTGGGTAGCCGTCGAAGTGCGGCGTGGTGAAGTACACCTCGGGATTGTCGGCGATGAGCGCGAACTTCACGCCCTCGTCGGCAACCCGGGCGCCGAGAATGTCACCATCGGGCGCGTCGGCGCCCAGCGCGTCGTAGTCGGCCTTGCGCAACGGACGCTCCCACGCCACGAGCTTCTTGCGCACCCGCCAGGTTCGGGGCGTCGGCTCGCTCGTCTCGGGAAGATCTGCCGCAATGCGCGCCACGTCACCCCAATCGGCCACGGTCTGAACGTTACTCTCGGCGCGTGCTGCACCTCCGTGTGATCGCGCCCGTCGAACTCCGCAATCCGATACTCAACGTGCTCGAGCGCGAGCCGGGCGTGACCCACATCGTGATTCATCCCGGCGCGGCGGTCGAGCCCGCCGGCGACGAAATCACGGCCGACATCGCCAGGGAAGCCGCCAACGACGTGGTGCAGCGGCTGAAGTCGCTCGACATCCACCACGAGGGCGCGATCACGATGGAATCACTCGACACCGTGCTGTCGAGCGCGGCCTATCACGCCGAAGACGAGGCCGAGGGGGATGCGGCCGACGCGGTTGTGTGGGACGAACTGGTGTCGCGAACCCGTGAGGAATCGCATCTCAACGTCACATACGTGATGTTCCTGTGCATCGCGTGCATGCTCGCGGCGGTGGGCGTGCTCACCGATTCGCCCGTCACCGTTGTCGGTGCGATGGTGGTCGGCCCGGAGTTCGGCCCGCTTGCCGCGCTGGCGGTTGCGCTCGTGCAGCGCCGGATGTCGCTGGCACGCCGTGCCCTGGCGGCTTTGTTGATCGGATTCCCGGTGGCGATGGTCGTGACGGCGGGCGCGACGCTCGCGTTCGAGGCGTTCGGCTGGGTCACGCTGACAAGCACCCGAGAACTTGAGGGCGTCGACTTCATCTTCCAGGTCGGCCCGTTCTCGTTCGTGGTCGCGCTGCTGGCCGGCGCGGCCGGAATGCTGTCGCTCGTCTCGGCGAAATCGGCAGCGCTGGTTGGCGTCTTCATCTCCGTCACCACCGTGCCCGCCGCCGGTTTCGCGGTGGTGGCCGCGACGGTCGGGGAGTGGGATGTCGCCGGTCAGTCGGTGCTGCAGCTCCTGGTGAACCTCGTCGGCATCACGCTCGCGGGTCTACTGGTGCTCGCGGTGTACCGCCGGTCGCGAATCGCCAAGAGCGCAGGCTAGAGATGGCTGATACCGAGGCCGACGAAAAACACTCCGACGAGTCCGGCGATCACAGCGACCACGAGCCGGTGATGGGTTCTCATCCCGGCGTAGATGCGCTCGACTGCCGAGCGGGTCGGCTCGGGCGCGAGCCAGAAACTGATGAGCGGAACGATCGCTGCGCCGAACCCCACTAGGTTGAACACCACCAACGCGGCGAGCTGCTGGCCGACACTGGCGCTCGATGTCAGTACCGCCGCCATCGCGGCCACGTAATACGGCGTGGGGAAGCCGTTGCTGAGGCCAAGCAACCCGGCGGCCCATGCCGCCTCGCCGCGCAGTGCCGCCTTGATGCTCTCGGGCAGCTTTGAGACGACCGGCAGGGAATCGAGCGTCGGCGGCGCCACCGAACCGGGGCCCGGATCGCCGACGGCGGCCGGCACGGCTGCGCGCCGACCCCGAATCCGGTTGACCAGGCGCTCCAGCACGCCAGTCGCGGACAATGCGGCAATCACGAGCGCTGCCACGCCGATGCCGATCTCAACCGCGGGCGGAATGGTGCCCCCGCCGGCAGCGGTCTCGCGCAGGACGAACACCACAACCGCGCCCACCACGACGTTCACGGTGAACCCGACCACGAAGAACGGCAGCAGCAGCCGCGCGGGATGTCGTCGCGACAGCATGAAGGCAACCACCCCGATCCGCAGTGGGTCGGTTCCGGCCACCGCGGCCATCACCAGCACCGTGCTCCACATGGCGGGTTGCCACATCCCTTCGGTCAGTCGTCTCCTTCGTGAATTGAACCAGCGCGTCCCGGGTTGAGCCGGATCGGCACGGCGCTGCCGCCGCGCCGGCTCAATTCGCCCCGGCCGAAATTTCCGCGCACTGCGGGGGAGGTCACCTTGTGGTGGGATTTGCGGATGGGTATCAAAGTGGCGCTGGAGCACCGCACCAGCTACACGTTCGATCGGCTGGTCGAGGTGCACCCGCACGTCGTCCGGCTGCGTCCCGCGCCGCACTCGCGTACCCCGATCGAGGCGTACTCGTTGACGGTTGAACCGTCCGACCATTTCATCAACTGGCAGCAGGACGCCTTCGGTAATTTCGTGGCGCGCTTGGTTTTTCCGAATCGGGCGCGAAACCTGACCATCACGGTCGGACTGATCGCCGACCTCAAGGTCGTCAACCCGTTCGACTTCTTCATCGAGGAATATGCCGAGACGTTTCCCTTCGAATACCCGGCGGCGCTGCTCGAAGACCTCAAGCCGTACCTGCGCCCGGTGGACGAGGAGGGCGAGGGCTCCGGGCCAGGCGAGCTGACCAAGTCCTGGGTGAGCAATTTCACGATGCCGCCGGATACCCGCACGATCGACTTCCTGGTCGCGCTGAACCGGGCCGTCAACGCCGATGTCGGCTACAGCGTGCGGATGGAACCTGGCGTCCAGACACCGGATTTCACGCTGCGTACCGGCATCGGCTCCTGCCGGGACTCGGCGTGGCTGCTGGTGTCGGTCCTGCGGCAACTGGGCCTCGCGGCGCGTTTCGTGTCCGGCTACCTGGTGCAGCTCACGTCGGATGTGATGGCTCTCGACGGCCCGTCAGGGCCGGCTGCCGACTTCACCGACCTGCACGCCTGGACCGAGGTGTACGTGCCCGGTGCCGGCTGGATCGGCCTCGACCCGACTTCTGGCTTGTTCGCGGGTGAGGGTCACATCCCGTTGTCGGCGACGCCGCATCCGGATTCGGCCGCGCCGATCACGGGCGCGACCGGGCCGTGCGAATCCACGATGGATTTCGCCAACCTGGTCACCCGTGTACACGAGGACCCGCGGGTGACCTTGCCCTACACCGAGTCGGCGTGGGCGTCGATCACGAAGCTCGGCGCCGAAGTCGATCAGCGCCTGGCCGACGGCGACGTCCGGCTCACCGTCGGGGGCGAGCCGACATTCGTGTCGATCGACAATCAGGTCGACCCCGAGTGGACCACCGAAGCCGACGGCCCGCACAAACGTGAACGGGCGTCGGTCCTGGCCGCACGACTCAAAAAGGTTTGGGCGCCAGGCGGATTGGTTCAGCGTAGCCAGGGTAAGTGGTATCCGGGAGAACCGCTGCCGCGGTGGCAGATCAGCTTGTTCTGGCGCACCGACGGCCGCCCGCTGTGGACCGACGACACGCTGCTCGCCGACCCGTGGAGCGGCGAGACACCTACCGCGGCAGCAGATGCCGGGCTCAAGATCCTGTCCGCGTTGGCCGCCGACTTCGGGCTGCCCGACACACAGGTGCGACCCGCCTTCGAGGACGCGCTGAGCCGGCTGGCCGGTGCCGTCCGCCAGCCCGCGGGTGATCCCGTAGGTGATAAGGACGATCTGGCCGAAGACACCCCGGTTACGCGTGCCCAACTCCTGGCCCGGCTCGAGGCGTCGGTCGACGAGCCGGCCGCCTATGTGCTCCCGCTGCACCGGCGCGACGACGGCACGGGCTGGGCGAGCGCGGACTGGCAGCTGCGGCGTGGTCGCATCGTCCTGCTTGAGGGCGATTCGCCCGCCGGGCTACGCCTGCCGCTGAACTCCATCAGCTGGCAGCCACCGCGGCCGACCTACGACGCCGACCCACTCGTGCCGCACGGAGCGCCGCGGGCCGATCCGGCGGCGGCGGTGGTCGAGGACGCCGACAACGCGCCGACGACGGCCCTCGTCGCCGAGATCCGAGGCGGCCTGCTGTACCTGTTCCTGCCGCCGACCGAGGAGCTGGACGACTTCGTCGACCTCGTCACGCGGATCGAGGGCGCGGCCGCCGAGACCGGCACGCCCGTCGTCATCGAGGGCTACGGCCCGCCCCCCGACCCACGTGTCACGTCCACGACGATCACGCCGGATCCGGGCGTCATCGAGGTCAACGTCGCACCGACCGCCAGCTTCGCCGAACAGCAGGCACAGCTGGAGACGCTGTACGAAGAGGCCCGGCTGGCGCGGCTGTCCACCGAATCGTTCGATGTCGACGGCACGCACGGCGGCACCGGCGGCGGCAATCACATCACGCTCGGCGGCATCACCCCGGCCGATTCACCACTGCTGCGCAGGCCCGACCTGTTGGTGTCGCTACTGACGTACTGGCAGCGCCATCCGGCACTGTCCTATCTGTTCGCCGGCCGGTTCATCGGCACCACGTCACAGGCCCCGCGGGTCGACGAGGGGCGCTCAGAGGCCCTCTACGAGCTCGAGATCGCGTTCGCCGAAATCGCGCGGCTCACCGGCGGCAGTGGCGTCGCTCCGAATCATGGTCGCTCCGCAAGCGTCGCTCCGAATCATGGTCGCTCCGCAAGCGTCGCTCCGTGGGTCGTCGACCGGGCCCTCCGCCACCTACTCACCGACATCACCGGCAACACCCACCGCGCCGAGTTCTGCATCGACAAGCTCTACAGCCCCGACAGCGCGCGCGGACGGCTCGGTCTGTTGGAGCTGCGAGGCTTCGAGATGCCGCCCCACTTCCAGATGGCGATGGTGCAGTCGCTGCTGGTGCGCGCACTGGTGGCGCGGTTCTGGGACGAGCCGCTGCGGGCCCCGCTGATCCGGCACGGCGCCAATCTGCACGGGCGTTACCTGTTGCCGCACTTCCTGATTCACGACATCGCCGATGTGGCCGCAGATCTGCGGGCGCACGGCATCGAATTCGACACCAGCTGGCTCGACCCGTTCACCGAATTTCGGTTCCCGCGTATCGGCACCGCTGTGTTCGACGGTGTGGAGATCGAACTGCGCGGCGCCATCGAACCGTGGAACGTCCTCGGCGAGGAATCGACCGCGGGCGGCACCGCCCGCTACGTCGACTCATCGGTCGAACGCGTCCAGGTCCGGCTGATCGGGGCCGACCGGCACCGCTACGTCGTAACCGCCAACGGCCATCCCATCCCACTGCTGGCCACCGACAACCCCGACGTCCAGGTCGGCGGGGTGCGGTTCCGGGCCTGGCAGCCGCCGTCAGCGTTGCACCCGACCATCACCGTCGACGGACCGCTGCGCTTCGAACTCGTCGACACCACCGCAGCGACGTCGCGAGGCGGCTGCACTTATCACGTCGCACACCCTGGCGGCAGGTCCTACGACACCCCGCCGGTCAACTCCGTCGAGGCCGAGTCGCGCCGAAGCAGGCGATTCGAGGCAACCGGATTCACCCCCGGCCGGGTCGACATGTCCGACATCAGGGAGAAGCAGGCGCGCCAATCGACCGATGTCGGTGCACCGGGCATCTTGGATCTGCGCCGGGTGCGTACCGTGCTCCACTGATGGTTCTTCGTGCAAGCTCACCGGATCCCGTCCGGGCAACCGGTGTCACCGGCGTGGGCGACGACGCCGACGGCGTCCTGGCGGCCTACCGCCGGACGCGAGCGCAGCAGGCGCTCTTCGACGTTCGCGGCTCTGGTGCCGGTTCGGGCTATGACGAGTTCGTCGACGTCGCGGGCAACGTCCGGCCGGCCTGGCGCGAACTCGCCGAGTGCGTCGCCGAGCGAGGCCGCCACGGGCTGGATCGCCTGCGCGCCGAGGTGCGCGGCCTGGTCGACAACGACGGCATCGACTACATCCAGGTCGACCGTCACGGGGAGGTGGTCACCGACGGGGACGGCACAGCGATGCCGGGTCCGTGGCACTTGGACGCGCTTCCGCTCGTGATCTCGACGCAGGACTGGGATGTGCTGGAGGCCGGCCTGCTGCAGCGCTCCCGGGTGCTCGACGCGGTCCTCACCGACCTGTACGGGCCGCGCCGCTCGATCACCAGCGGCGTCCTGCCCGCGCAGCTGTTGTTCGCACACCCCGGCTACGTTCGGGCCGCCCGCGGAATCGTGGTGCCCGGACGGCACCAGCTGTTCCTGCACGGCTGCGACGTCAGCCGCGGCACCGATGGCTCGTTCTCGGTGAACGCGGACTGGACGCAGGCGCCATCGGGCGCCGGATACGCCTTGGCCGATCGTCGCGTCATCGCACACGCCGTGCCCGACCTCTACGAGCGCATCAGCCCCCGGCCGGCCTCGCCGTGGGCGCAGGCGCTGCGGCTGGCGCTCATCGACTCCGCGCCAGAAGCCGCTGAGGAACCGGTCGTCGTGGTGCTCAGCCCCGGCATCCACTCCGAGACCGCCTTCGACCAGGCCTACCTGGCCGGGCTGCTGGGTTTTCCGCTGGTGGAGAGCGCCGACCTGGTCGTCCGCGACGGCAAACTGTGGATGCGCTCGCTGGGCACCCTCAAGCGGGTCGATGTGGTGCTGCGGCGCGTCGACGCCGACTACGTCGACCCGCTGGATCTGCGCCCGGATTCCCGCCTCGGCGTCGCCGGACTCGTCGAGGTGTTGCGGCGCGGTGCGGTGACAGTCGTCAACACCTTGGGCAGCGGAATCCTCGAAAGCCCTGGGCTGCAACGCTTTCTGCCCAAACTGGCGGAGTTGCTGCTCGACGAGACGCTGCAACTCCAGACCGCGCCGATGTACTGGGGCGGCATCGACCTCGAGCGTTCACATCTGCTGACCAAGCTGCCGACGCTGCTGATTCGCTCGGTCAGCGGTGGCGCACCGATCGTCGGGCCGGAGCTTTCGGCCGCCCAACGCGAAGCTCTCACGGCGCGGATCGAGAGCACACCGTGGCAGTGGATCGGGCAGGAGCTGCCACAGTTCTCGACCGCACCCACCGACCATCGGTCAGGGGGCCTGTCGGCAGGCAGCGTCGGCATTCGGCTGTTCACCGTTGCGCAGCGTGGCGGATATGCGCCGATGATCGGTGGGCTGGGCTACCTGATGGCGCCGGGCAACGCCGCCTACCGGATGAACACCGTTGCCGCGAAAGACGTCTGGGTGCGGACGCCGACCCGGGTGACAGCCGAACGCATCCCCGCGCCGGTCGAACTCGCCGCGCCTGCCATGAGTCCGAGTCCCACCCGTGCGGTCAGTTCGCCACGCGTGCTGGCGGACCTGTTCTGGATGGGACGCTACTCCGAGCGGGCCGAGAACATGGCGCGGCTCCTGACCGTAACCCGTGAGCGCTACCACGAATACCGGTACCGGCAGGAGTTCGACGAAAGCCAGTGTGTTCCAGTGCTGCTCGCGGCGATCGGCGCGATCACGGGCACGGACACCGGTGCCGACGGCGACCACCACGAGATGATCGCGATCGCACCGACCACGCTGTGGTCGGTCACCGCCGACCGGCAGCGGCCGGGTTCACTGGCGCAATCAATCGAACGGCTCGGATTGGCTGCCCGCGCGGTTCGCGACCAGATGTCCAACGACACCTGGATGGTCCTGGCCGCGGTGGAGCGAGCAGTCTTGCGTGGGTCGGATTCGCCACCCGAGTCCCAGACCGCCGGTGAGGCCTACCTCGCGAGCGCGCACAGCCAGACGTTGGCGGGCATGCTCGCGCTGTCCGGGGTCGCGGCGGAGTCGATGGTGCAGGACATCGGCTGGACGATGATGGACATCGGCAAGCGGATCGAGCGCGGGCTGGCGTTGACCGCCCTGCTGCGCGCCACGCTCACAACGGTGCGGAGCACGGCTGCCGAGCGTGCCGTCACGGAATCGACGCTCGTCGCGTGCGAGTCGGCGGTGATCTACCGGCGGCGCAATCCCGGGCGGATCAGTGTCGCCGCGATCGCAGAACTGGTGTTGTTCGACGCCGAGAATCCCCGATCGCTGATCTATCAGCTGGAACGGCTGCGCGCCAAGCTCAAAGCCTTGCCCGGCTCGTCAGGGTCGTCGCGTCCGGAGCGGCTGGTGGACGAGATCGCCACCCGCTTGCGCCGGCTCGACCCGGCCGATCTGGAAGAGGTTGATTCCGGGGGCGTTCGGGGCGAACTCGCCGACCTCCTCGACGGTATGCACGCCGCCCTGCGTGACCTGTCCGGGCTCATCACCACGGCCCACCTGTCGCTGCCGGGCGGTATGCAACCGCTGTGGGGGCCCGATGAGCGCAGAATGGTCCCATGACCGCGGCGAACACCGGGAGCGCCACCCGGTGCTACGAGATCACCCATCGCACGGTCTACCGATACTCCGACGATGTCACCAGTTCCTACGGGCGTGGCTTTCTCACACCGCGAGATCTGCCCTGGCAACGTTGCCTGTTTCACGAATTGCTGATCGACCCGGACGCGGCGGACAGTTCCACCAGCCGTGACGCCTACGGCAATCTGAGCTCGTACTTCCACGTCACCGAGCGCCACCGCACGCTCAGCATCACGAGCCATTCCGTGGTCGAGGTGGACCCGCTCGCGCCGGACCACTACACGGGTGCGTCCGCGAAGGCGCCGTGGGAGCTCGCCCGGCCGGTAGGTGCCGACGGCGCGCTGGCCGCCGAATTCACCATGGACCTGCAACCTCCGGAGATCACCGAGGCCGTGCGCGATTACGCCGCACCGAGTTTCGCGGCCGGCCGGCCTCTCATCGAGGTACTTCGGGAGCTGACGTCGCGGATCTACACCGATTTCACTTATCGATCCGGATCGACGACGGTGTCCACTCAGGTCGCCGAGGTGCTGCAGGCGCGTGAAGGGGTGTGCCAGGACTTCGCCCGGTTGGCCATTGCGTGCCTGCGCGCGAACGGCTTGGCGGCCAGTTACGTGTCCGGCTACCTGGCCACCGATCCGCCGCCGGGGAAAGAACGCATGATCGGCGTCGACGCGACGCATGCCTGGGCATCGGTGTGGACGCCGCAGAACCAGTGGCTGGCACTGGACCCCACGAACGACCAGATGGTCGACGAGAGGTACATCGTGGCTGGTTTCGGCCGGGATTACGCCGATGTGCCGCCGTTGCGGGGCATCATCTACACAGACTCGGACAGCAGCGTCATCGAGGTGTCTGTCGACGTTGCGCCGTACGAGGGGGGATTGCTGCATGCGTGATTTCAACTGCCCGAACTGTGGGCAACGCCTGGCGTTCGAGAACTCGCTGTGTCTGTCATGTGGCAGCGACCTGGGTTTCTCGCTCGACGACATGGCACTTCTGGTCATCGCCGAAACCGACGAAAGCGACCACGCCGGCGCCGTGGACGAGCGCAAGTACCGGCTGTGCGCCAATCTCTATGTGGCGGAATGCAATTGGCTGGTCAGAATCGACGGTAACGAACTCTGTGCCTCGTGTTCGCTCACCCGGACCCGGCCGGCCGACACCGACACCGTTGCCTTGGCATCGTTCGCCGTCGCGGAGCGGGCCAAGCGGCGATTGATCGCCGAACTACACGAGCTCAAGCTGCCGATCGTCGGGCGCGACGAGGACCCCGAGTTCGGACTGGCGTTCGATCTGCTCTCCAGCGAGTTCGAGAAGGTGTTCACCGGCCACCAGAACGGTGTCATCACGCTCGATCTCGCCGAGGGCGACGACGTCCATCGCGAGCAGTTACGGGTTTCGATGGACGAGCCGTACCGCACGCTGTTGGGCCACTTCCGCCACGAGATCGGTCACTACTACTTCTATCGTCTGGTGTCACCGTCGGCCGAGTACACCGCGCGTTTCGGCGAGCTGTTCGGCGACGCGGACGCCGACTATCAGGAAGCCTTGGACCGTCACTACAACGAGGGACCGCCCGACGGCTGGGAAGACGATTATGTGTCGTCGTACGCGACGATGCACCCCGCCGAGGACTGGGCCGAGACGTTCGCGCACTATCTGCACATCCGCGACACGCTCGACACCGCCGCGGCGTTCGGTTTCGCGCCGGCGGGCGCGACCTTCGAACGGAAGGTGCTGGGCCCCAGCGGTTTCGACACGATCATCGAGATGTGGCTGCCGTTGTCGTGGTCGCTGAACATGGTGAACCGGTCGATGGGGCGCGATGACCTCTACCCGTTCGTGCTGCCGCCTGCGGTGCTGGAGAAGATGCGGTTCGTCCACACCGTCATCGACGAGATCACCTCCTAGCGCGAGCGGTTTCGAGAAGACGGCGAGTGTGTGGATCCGTACGCGACTCGCCGCGCAAAGCGTATGCATCCACACACTCGCGGCGGCTAGCTGGCCCGCAGATACGCCCGTCCGCGTGGGGACACCCGGTAGCCGACATCAAGGCTTATCGTCAGGCCAAGTCCCTTCAACTGGCGCACGCGTCGTTTGAACCGCGGCACGTCGAGGCCTACCCGCGCGGCCAGATCGGGCGCGCGCACGGCCTCGTTGGCCGCGATCATCGTGAGGTACTGGCGCGTCCACGGTCCGTCGGAGCTGGCCGCATCCCAGCGGTCGAGCCGTGCGCTGATCGTCTCGATGTCGGCGGCGCCGAGCGTGTCGTCGGCCGCGAGGTCGGGTCGTTCGTCGGGGCCGAGGTAGGAGACCGTGATCACGTAGGTGTGCGCCGCGGGCCTGCGGTCCAGTTCGGCTTGCGCGGTCTCGGCATCGGGGTATCCGGCCGAGCGAGCCTGCGAGGCGCTCACGCGGTAATCGCCGGGGAACTCGGCGACGTCATCGATGCGGATCGTTCCCGCGACGGTGCGCTGAGTACCGCCTGCTCTGGCGCGTGGCGCATCCCACCGGCGCAACACCACGGTGATCGTGCCGCCGGCGATGCCTTCGGCCGTCGTGCGGGTTAACAGCACGGTCACGATCGTATGTCGCAACACCGATGACGCCGGGTGCGTTCCTAGGATCGGCCGGGTGACTGATCGCTACGGTTCTGACGTCCTGGCCCGAAACCCGCACACCCCGAAGCGGATCTGTTCCACCGAGCAACCGGTCGAGATGGGCATGGTGGTCGAGGATGCCCAGAGCGGATACGTCGGTGCGGTCGTGCGGGTGGAGCAGGGGCGGGTGGAGCTGGAGGACCGTCGCGGGAAGGTCAGGGTGTTCCCGATGGGACCGGGGTTCCTGCTCGACGGCAAGCCCGTCGTACTGACCGCCCCGAAGCGGTCGACCGCGCCCGCACGTACGGCATCGGGTTCGGTGGCGGTCCCGGGCGCCAAGGCCCGGGTCGCGCTGGCCAGCCGGATTTACGTCGAGGGACGCCACGACGCCGAACTCGTCGAGCAGGTGTGGGGCGCCGATCTGCGGATCGAGGGGGTGGTCGTCGAGTATCTCGGCGGCGTCGACGACCTGGCCGGGATCGTTGCCGAATTTCAACCGGGGCCGGGACGCCGGTTGGGCGTGCTGGTCGACCATCTGGTCGCCGGTTCGAAGGAAGCCCGCATCGCCGAGACAGTGCGCCGAGGCCAGGGCGGTGAGCACACGCTCGTCGTGGGTCATCCGTTCGTCGACATCTGGCAGGCCGTCAAGCCGGCCCGGCTCGGCATGAGGGCGTGGCCGGTCATTCCGCGCAACGTCGAGTGGAAGCACGGCATCTGCGGCGCGCTGGGCTGGCCGCACCGCGACCAGGCCGACATCGCGCGCGCCTGGCAACGGATTCGTGGCCAGGTCCGCGACTGGAACGATCTCGAGCCGGCACTGATCGGCCGGGTCGAGGAACTGATCGACTTCGTGACCCAGCCGACGAGCTAGCGCCGCACTCGGCTCCGCTCGCGGCAGGCGTGGTATGCCTGAGACGTGTCCGACAGTTTGTTCGATATGCCCGGTGACGCCGACCTGACGGGACCAGGCGGAGCGGTACCCGCTGCGTCGCCGCTCGCTGTGCGGATGCGTCCGGCGAGCCTCGACGAAGTCGTGGGGCAGTCGCACTTGCTGCAGGCCGGCTCGCCGCTGCGCCGTCTCGTGGAGGGCTCCGGCGCGGCGTCGGTGATCCTGTACGGTCCGCCCGGCACCGGCAAGACCACACTCGCTTCGCTCATCTCGCAGGCGACGGGTCGTCGATTCGAGGCGCTGTCAGCGCTTTCGGCCGGTGTCAAAGAGGTCCGTGCGGTGATCGACTCGGCACGGCGTGCCGCCATGCACGGCGGCCAGACCGTGTTGTTCATCGATGAGGTGCACCGTTTCTCCAAGACTCAGCAGGATGCGTTGCTCGCGGCCGTGGAAAACCGGGTGGTGCTGCTGGTCGCCGCGACGACGGAAAATCCGTCGTTCTCCGTCGTGGCCCCCCTGTTGTCGCGGTCGTTGATCCTGCAACTGCAGCCGCTGACGCCTGAAGAGGTCGGCACCGTGGTGCGTCGGGCTATCGCCGATCCGCGCGGCCTTGCCGACGCCGTAGAGGTGACCGACGACGCGGTCGACCTCCTGGTCCAGCTGTCGGCCGGTGACGCACGGCGCGCACTCACCGCACTGGAGGTGGCCGCGGAGTCCGCGCGACTCATATCCGTCGAGACGATCGAGCAGTCGCTCGATCGGGCTGCGGTGCGCTACGACCGCGATGGTGACCAGCACTACGACGTGGTCAGCGCGTTCATCAAATCGGTGCGCGGCTCCGACGTCGATGCGGCGTTGCACTACCTGGCCCGGATGTTGGTGGCGGGGGAGGACCCCAGGTTCGTGGCGCGCCGGCTCATGATCCTGGCGAGTGAGGACATCGGCATGGCCGATCCGACCGCACTGCAGACGGCGGTCGCCGCAGCGCAGACCGTGCAGTTGATCGGAATGCCGGAAGCGCAGTTGACGCTCGCGCACGCGACCGTGCATCTGGCGACCGCGCCCAAATCCAACGCGGTGACGACTGCGCTTGGCGCGGCGATGAACGACATCCGGGCGGGCAAGGCCGGGCTGGTTCCGCCGCATCTGCGTGACGGCCATTATTCGGGTGCGCAGAAACTCGGCAACGCAGTGGGCTACCGGTACTCCCACGACCATCCCGATGGTGTTGTGTCCCAACAGTATCCACCGGACGATCTGGTCGGCGTCGACTACTACAAGCCCACCGGGCGCGGCGTGGAACGCGAGATCTCCACCCGGTTGGAAAAGCTGCGCGCCATCATCCGGCGCAAGCGCTGAGCGTCTCGCCGGCGAGCCGGTAGCCCGGCCGGCCCAGAACATCTCTTGACACCCGCGGAAACGGCTCCTACGTTTGTAGTCAACCAATTGATTGATCAACTCAAAGGTTGATATGGAGAGTGATGGCGATGCCGATTCGCAGCTGGACCGCGCCTTCATGGCGCTCGCGGACCCGGTGCGGCGGGCCATCGTGGCGCGATTGTCGCGCGGCCCGGCCACCGTCAACGAGTTGGCGGCACCGTTCGACATCACCAAACAGGCTGTGTCCAAACACATTCAGGTGCTCGAACACGCGGGGCTCGTCACCCGCAGCCGTGACGCTCAGCGCAGACCGGTCCACCTCGACGCGGCAGCGCTGGAAGGGCTGACCGCATGGATCGACCGTTATCGGCTCAACGCCGAACGCAGTTATCGCCGGCTGGACGACCTGCTGGCGCAGATCTCACCGAAAACCGACACCGCTCAGGAGGAGAAGAAATGACCAACGCACTCAACCTCAACGCTCCGGTCGACACCTTGGCCATGGACTTCACCAGGGAGTTCAATGCGCCGGTCGCGGCCCTGTTCCGGGCTCATGCCGAGGCAGACCTGGTCAAGCAGTGGCTGGGGCCGCACGGGCTGGAAATGCGGATCGAGCGGTGGGACTTCGAAACCGGAGGTGGTTACCGCTACGTGCACGTCGATCAGTCCGGCGAGTACCGCTTCAACGGGGTGTTTCACACTGTGCGGCCCGATGAACTCGTGATCCAGACCTTCGAGTTCGAGGGCGCGCCGGACATGGTGAACATCGAGTTCATGTGGTTCGAAGACCTCGGCGGCGGGCGTAGCGCGTTGCGCGGCCGATCGATCTGCCCGAACACCGAGGCGCGTGACGCGCTGCTCTCCTCGGGTATGGAAGGTGGCATGGTCGAGGGCTACGACAAGCTCGACGCGTTGCTCCCCAAGCTCTGACAGTTGTTTCGGCGCAATCTGTTTCGTCGGAATGGCCCGCGCATGCGACGGTCCCGGCCGCAATGCAAGCCGGGACCGTGCGCGTCGAGTGGTTTGTGGGTCAGCGAAGCAGACCTGAACGTCGACCGCCCATGAGTCCGGTACGTCGACGACCCATCAGTGCCGACACGAGGGCGACGCCGAGGGCTGCGACGATGACCTGGACGAGCAACTCGAGCCAGTCGATGCCGTTGGTCACGGTCGGTATGCCCAGCGCACGTGCGATCGCGCTGCCGACGAAAGCCGAGACGATTCCGACCAGGATCGTCACGAGGAACCCGATGGGTTGTCTGCCAGGAACAACTAAGCGGCCGATCACGCCGACGACAATGCCGATCAGGATCGCGCTGATGATGCCGGTGATGGTCATTTCTCCTCCAGAGCTGGTTGGGCTGGAGGGGAGATACCCCGGGTGATCACCGCCCAAACGGAACCGTCAATTGTGAACCTGTTCTCGGTCAGGCCATCTCCGGAACGCGCAGATGAGCCAGCACGAGCTCGAACTCGCCGACGTCGAGCTGGTCTGCGCCGAGGTCGCGCAGTCGCGCCGTGCGCAACGAGCGGGCCTGATCGCGGTTTCGTTCCATCGCCGCCGCGCTGTCGAACGTGACCGAGGACACCGCCCTGCCCGAGCTGCGGTCCAGCATCAGGCTGGCACTGCAGAACCCCTCGAGTTCTTCCAGCGACGGAAGCACTGAGCTCCGGTAGAACTCGATCGCCCGGTCGAACTGTTCGGGACGGGCCCGCAACCAGGTCGCCCGGACGCAGGCGCCGGGTCCGGTGTACTGCTCGCGATGGACCACCGCGATCTCCCACTCGTCGACCTCGGCGCTGCCGGCGAACACCTCGACCGCGCGATGACGAATCGGCGCAAGGATCGGTTCGCTCGCGTGCATGGCTTCCTCGGACCGCCACGCCGACGTGGCGATGCAGCGACCGGATTCCCGGTCGACCATCAATGACAGGCCGACACAGCCGGCCACTGCGTCGAGCGCAGGCATGACCTCGTCGCGGACGTGCGCGATACCTGCGTTTATGGCCCGCTGATCCGGGCCGTTGTGCGCCGTGATCGTGGTAGAGCGTGCGAACACGATCCACCCCTTCCTGCCAGGGCAGCGCCCCGGTGGCGCCACCGGTCCATCCACTACCTTCCTCCGCTGCTTCGCAGGTGGCAATGGGTGCGGCGCCGCCTCGTAGGCTGAATAGATGGACACCAACCTGATCGACGTCGACACCTCGCGGCGCCGCATCGTCGATCTCACCGGCGACGTGCGCACGTTCTGCGGGACGTACCGGGACGGTCTGTGCAACGTATTCGTCCCGCATGCCACCGCGGGTGTGGCGATCATCGAAACCGGAGCCGGTTCCGACGATGACCTCATCGACACCCTGGAGCGGCTGTTGCCGCGCGACGACCGCTACCGGCACGCGCACGGCTCGTTCGGTCACGGCGCCGACCACGTGCTGCCGGCCCTGGTGTCGCCGTCGGTGACGTTGCCGGTACAGGCGGGCCGGCCGCTGCTGGGAACCTGGCAGAGCGTCGTGCTGGTCGACCTCAACCGCGACAACCCGCAGCGTTCGGTGCGGCTGAGTTTTCTGGCGGCATGATGCGACCGGTACGGGATCATTGCCGTGTTCAGGGCGAAGGTGCTGACCGGTAATGTAAGGCGGTCGAAATAGTCGGGTCAGACAGCACGGTGACTATTCCGACCTCATTGCGGACCATTGAGACCAACGCGACCATCTACGACACGAGGACATAAACGACGTGCAGACACACGAGATCAGGAAGCGCTTCCTCGATCATTTCGTGAAGGCGGGCCACACCGAGGTGCCCAGTGCCTCGGTGATCCTCGACGACCCCAACTTGCTGTTCGTCAATGCCGGCATGGTGCAGTTCGTGCCCTACTTCCTCGGTCAGCGCACGCCACCGTGGGACCGTGCCACGAGCGTGCAGAAGTGCATCCGCACACCCGACATCGATGAGGTCGGCATCACCACCCGGCACAACACGTTCTTCCAGATGGCCGGCAACTTCTCGTTCGGCGACTACTTCAAGAAGGGCGCGATCGAGCTGGCCTGGACCCTCCTGACCAACCCGGTCTCCGAGGGCGGCTACGGATTCGATCCGGAAAGGCTCTGGGCCACCGTCTATCTCGACGACGACGAGGCCATCGGCCTGTGGCAGGAAGTGGCCGGGCTGCCGCTTGAGCGCATCCAGCGTCGCGGCATGGCCGACAACTATTGGTCGATGGGCATCCCCGGTCCATGCGGTCCGTGTTCGGAGATCTACTACGACCGCGGACCCGAGTACGGGATCGAGGGCGGGCCCGAGGCCAACGAGGACCGCTATATCGAGATCTGGAATCTCGTGTTCATGCAGAACGAGCGCGGTGAGGGCACCTCGAAGGACGACTTCGAGATCCTCGGCCCGCTGCCGCGCAAGAACATCGACACCGGGATGGGCGTCGAGCGCATCGCGTGCCTGCTGCAGGGCGTCGACAACGTCTACGAGACCGATCTGGTGCGTCCGGTGATCGATCTCGTCGCCGGGATCGCGCCCCGCGGATACGGCGCGGGCAACCACGAAGACGATGTCCGCTACCGCATCATCGGCGACCACAGCCGCACCGCGGCGATCATCATCGGTGACGGCGTCAGCCCGGGCAACGAGGGCCGCGGCTATGTGCTGCGCCGTCTGCTGCGCCGCATCATTCGCGCCGCCAAACTGCTCGGGGTCGAGCAGCCGATCATGAGCGACCTGATGACCACGGTGCGCGATGAGATGGGCCCGTCGTACCCGGAACTGGTCACCGACTTCGAGCGCATCAACCGCATCGCAGTCGCCGAAGAGACCGCGTTCAACCGCACCCTCGTATCGGGTTCGCGCCTGTTCGACGAAGCCGCCGCGGCGACCAAGAAATCGGGTTCGAAGGTGTTGTCCGGCAACGACGCGTTCACCCTGCACGACACCTACGGATTCCCGATCGACCTCACCCTGGAGATGGCCGCCGAGGCCGGCCTGTCGGTGGACGAAGAAGGTTTCCGCGGCCTGATGGCCCAGCAGCGCCAGCGCGCCAAGGCCGACGCGGCCGCGCGCAAGCAGGCGCACACCGACCTGTCGGCATACCGCGAACTGGTCGACGCCGGGCCAACCGAGTTCACCGGATTCAACGAATTGTCCTCCGAGGCAAGGATTCTCGGAATCTTCGTGGACGGCAGGCGCGTGCCGGTGGTGTCGCATGACGGGCTGGCGGCCGATCGTGTGGAACTCATCCTGGATCGCACCCCCTTCTACGCCGAATCCGGTGGCCAGATCGCCGACGAGGGCTCGATCAGCGGCACGGGCGCCTCCGGCACCGCCAAGGCGGCCGTCACGGATGTGCAGAAGATCGCGAAAACGCTATGGGCACACCGCGTCAACGTCGAATCGGGCGAGTTCGTCGAGGGCGACACCGTCACCGCGTCCGTCGACCCGAAGTGGCGCCACGGCGCGACCCAGGGACACTCCGGCACGCACATGGTTCACGCGGCGCTCCGGCAGGTGCTTGGCCCCAACGCCGTCCAGGCCGGATCGCTGAACCGCCCCGGTTATCTGCGGTTCGACTTCAACTGGCAGGGCGCGCTGACCGAAGATCAGCGGACCCAGATAGAGGAAGTCACCAACGAAGCCGTCGAGGCGGATTACGAGGTGCACACCTTTAACACCGCGTTGGAGAATGCCAAGGCGATGGGCGCGATGGCGCTGTTCGGCGAGAACTACCCCGACGAGGTGCGGGTGGTCGAGATCGGCGGCCCGTTCTCCTTGGAACTGTGCGGCGGGACCCACGTGCACAATTCGGCGCAGATCGGCCCGGTCACGATTCTCGGCGAGTCGTCGGTGGGTTCGGGCGTGCGCCGCGTGGAGGCCTATGTCGGTTTGGAGTCGTTCCGGCACCTGGCCAAGGAACGCGCGCTCATGGCAGGCCTTGCCTCGTCGTTGAAGGTGCCGTCCGAAGAGGTCCCGGCTCGCGTCGCCAACCTGGTCGAGCGACTGAAGGCGGCCGAGAAGGAACTCGAGAAGCTGCGCCTCGCCAATGCGCGGGCCGCGGCGGCCAACGCGGCTGCCGGCGCGGAGGTCGTCGGTAAGGTGCGTCTGGTGGCGCAGCGGATGGCCGGCGGAATGTCGGCAGGCGATCTGCGTAGCCTGGTCGGTGACATCCGCGGCAAGCTGGGCGCTGAACCCGCAGTGGTCGCGTTGATCGCAGAAGGCGACAACGACACAGTGCCATTCGTGGTGGCAGTCAACCCAGCGGCGCAGGATCTGGGGTTGCGCGCCAACGATCTGGTCAAGCAGTTCGGCGCGGCGGTCAACGGTCGTGGCGGCGGCAAGGCCGATCTGGCGCAGGGTTCGGGTAAGGGGGCAGCGGGTATCGACGCGGCATTGGCCGCGCTACGCGCTGAGATCGGCCGGGGTTAGTTCGTGGCCAGTACCGACGACCGGCTGCCGGACCGTCCAGGGGAAGACGACCCCGGACGCGGCCGGCGGATCGGCATCGACGTCGGAACGGTGCGCATCGGTGTGGCCACGAGCGACCCGGACGGCATCCTGGCCACACCGGTCGAGACCGTCGCGCGCGACAAACGCGACAAGTCGGGCAAGCATGTGCGCCGGTTGGCGGCATTGGTACGCGAATACGAGGCGGTCGAGGTCGTGGTGGGTTTGCCGCGCACGCTTGCCGACCGGGCCGGAACCTCGGCCCACGACGCGATGGACGTCGCCGAGCTGCTGGCCGGCCGCATTGCTCCGATACCTGTGCGGCTGGCCGACGAACGGCTCACCACCGTCTCCGCGCAGCGCTCGCTGCGCGAGGCAGGCGTTCGGGCAAAAGGACAGAAAGCGGTGATCGACCAGGCTGCAGCGGTCGGCATTCTGCAGAGCTGGTTGGACCAGCGGCGCGCGACCCTGGCCGCGCGCGGAGAGGGCACGGATGGCTGAAAAGTGGGGTGCCGAGCGAGCGCAACCGGTTTCGGTGGGGCCACCGAGACGCGGGATGAGCCGCGCCGAGCGGGTCCGCCAGGCGCGCAACAACCGGAAACGGCGGCTGGCCAGGGGCCTGTCGCTGGCACTGCTGATCATGGTGGCCGTCGGTGCGGTGTTCCTCGGCTCCAAGCTGTGGCACGGCATGTCCGGCGGCGGCAGCGATTACGCGGGTGAAGGTGTGGCCGATGTCGTGATCCAGGTGCACGACGGTGATTCCACGACCGCGATCGGCGAGACGCTGCAGGACCACAAGGTGGTCGCCACGGTGAAGGCCTTCGTCGACGCCGCGCAGGGAAACGAGGCGATCTCGGCGATCCAGCCGGGCTTCTACAAGGTGCGGACCGAAATTCCCGCCGCGAATGCCGTTGAGCGACTGGCTGATCCGGAGAGCCGGGTGGGCAAGCTCACGATCCCTGAAGGACGTCAGCTCGACGACATCACCGACGTCAAGACCAACGCCGTCACGGCAGGCATCTTCAGCCTGATATCGCAGGCTTCGTGTGTGGACCTCGACGGCGAGCAGCGCTGCGTGTCCGTCGACGATCTGCGGGCCGCCGCCGGGACAGCGCCGCCTGCCGCGCTCGCGGTGCCGGAATGGGCGACCGGTCCGGTCGCGGCGATGGGCAGCGATCATCGTCGGCTGGAAGGCCTCATCGCACCGGGGACATGGAACGTCGACCCTGCCGCCTCCGCGCAGGACATTCTGTCGACGCTGATCGCCTCGAGCAGCACCATGTACACGCAGGGCGGACTGCTCGACACCGCTGCGGCGATGAACATGTCGCCGTATCAGATCCTGACCGTCGCTTCGCTGGTTCAGCGGGAGTCCAAGCCGCAGGACTTCGCGAAGGTGGCCAGAGTGATCTACAACCGGCTGGCCGATCACCGCAAACTCGAGTTCGACTCGACCGTGAACTATTCGCTCGACCGGCAGGAAGTCGCGACAACCGACGCCGACCGGGCACAGGTGACGCCGTGGAACACCTATGCGAGCGAAGGACTTCCGCAGACGCCGATATGTTCGCCAGGAACCGATGCGCTGGTCGCCGCCGAACATCCCGCACCCGGCGACTGGTTGTACTTCGTGACCATCGACCTGCAGGGCACCACCCTGTTCACCCGGGACTACAACGAGCACTTGGCGAATATCGAACTGGCACAGCACAACGGTGTCCTCGACAGTGCCCGATAGGCGGCCCGCCGCCGTGCCCGATAGGCGGCCCGCCGCCGTGCCCGATAGCGCCCGCAAGGCCGCGGTGCTCGGCTCGCCCATCGCCCACTCGCGGTCACCGCAGCTGCACCTGGCCGCCTACCGGGCACTCGGCCTGACCGACTGGACCTACGAGCGCATCGAGTGCACCGCCGAGCAGCTGCCCGGGTTGGTCAGTGATCTTGGGCCGGAGTGGATCGGCCTGTCGGTCACCATGCCCGGCAAGTTCGCCGCACTGCAGTTCGCCGATCAACACACCGATCGCGCCCGGCTGGTGGGTTCGGCGAACACCCTGGTGCGAAATCCGGCCGGCGGTTGGCGCGCGGACAACACCGATGTCGACGGCGTGATCGGTGCGCTCGGGACCGCTGGTGAATCGGCCCTTGTGGTCGGCTCGGGCGGCACCGCGCCTGCGGCCGTCGTCGGGCTGGTCGAGCTTGGCGTACAACAGATCAGCGTGGTGGCGCGCGACGGCGGCAAGGCCGAGCGACTCGTGGAACTCGCCGAGCGGTGTGGCGCCAGGGGAAGCTGGTGCGACATCGGGAGCCCCGAGTTGACCGACGTGGTGGCTGCCGCGTCGGTGGCGGTCAGCACCATCCCTGCGGACGCCGCCGCCCGGTATGCGCGCACACTGGCCACCGTGCCGAAACTGCTCGACTCGATCTACGATCCGTGGCCGACGCCGTTGGCGTCGGCCGTCGAGGCAGCGGGCGGCGAGGTCATCAGTGGTCTGCACATGCTGCTGAACCAGGCATTCACTCAGGTCGAGCAGTTCACCGGTATGCCTGCGCCCAAGGACGCGATGCGGGCCGCGCTACTCGGCTGACCGCGACGGTTCGAACGTGCCGCGGTGATACGTGCTGTGCACGTACTCCTTGGAGCCGACGAGCCGCGCCAGGGGAGTGCGGACCGTATCCTCGGTTGCCACCATCTCCGCGATCGTCGCCAGGTCGAAGACCGGTTGCCAGCCCAGCTCCGCGCGGGCACGGGCGTTGTCGTACACCCGATCCACTCGGGTGGGAAAGCGCCAGCCGCGTTGCGTCCACACCTGTGCGGCCTGCGGTGCCCGCCGGGCGAACACCGTGGCCGCGTCGGTTCGCAACTGCGACAAGTCTTCTCGTGTGAACGGTGTGCTGGCCGAAATGATGTAGCGCCCGAATCCGACACGCGCGGCAGCTTCGGCGGCCAGTAGATGCGCACTGACGCAATCCTCGAGTGCGACGCGGCGCGACGCGAACTCGTCGGCTTTCACATTGTCATCGCTGCGGCCCTCGTGCGCACCGGGCATGTCATCGGATTCCGGGAAGAACCGGGCCACGCGCAGCACCACACTGGGAAGGCCATGATTTCGGTGGGCCAGCTGGCACAGGTCCTCGGCGGCCGCCTTGGTGACGCCGTACATGTTCTTGGGCACGGGCACGACCGATTCGTCGATCCACGCTGCCGGCTGCAAGGGCCCGGGGATCAGCGCATCGCCGAAAACCGTTGTCGACGAGGACATCACGAAGGCACGCACGCCCGCGGCAACGGCCGCATCCAGCAACACGAGCGTGCCGCTGACGTTCGTTTCGATGAACGCCTGGCCCGGTACGAATGCCAGCTGAGGTTTGTGCAGCGTCGCGGTGTGCAGCACGACGTCGACCCCGGCCATCGCGTCGGTAACCACGTCGCGGTCTGTCACCGACCCGACCACATCGGTCCAGTCGGCGGGGCGGATGTCCAGGCCCACCACGTCAGCATTCCGTGCGCGCAGGGTGCGGACGATCGCTTCGCCGAGATGGCCCGAGCTTCCGGTGACGAGTGTGCGCATGAATTCGACGGTGCCACAGCGCGCAACCGAATTTCAGTCGTGGTCGGTGCCGGGTCGTAGGGTGACGGGCGTGACCCAACTTGCGCGCCAACCCCGGATCGGGGTGGTGTTTCGACCCGACTTCCGTCCAGACACGTTGATGCACAGCGCAAAATGCGTGCAGCACGGCGCAGACGAGCTCTGGCTGTGGGAGGACTGTTTCCTGCAAGGCGGCATCGCCCAGGCTGCCGTTGCTCTCGCGGCCACCGACACCCTCACCGTCGGCCTTGGCGTCCTGCCAACCCCGCTGCGCAACGTGGTGTCCACCGCCATGGAGATCGCGACCCTGGCAACCATGTTCCCGGGCCGCATCCGGGTCGGAGTCGGCCACGGTGTCCAGAGCTGGATGCATCATGCCGGGGCTGCCGTGTCATCGCCGCTCACGCTGCTGCGTGAATACGTCAGCGCCCTGCGGGATCTGCTGGCCGGTCGATCGGTCACCGTCGAAGGGCGCTACGTCCGTCTGGACGGCGTGCAACTGGAGTGGGCACCACATGTGCCGGTCCCGGTGCTGATCGGCGGGACGGGACCCAAGACACTGCAAGTGGCCGGCGAGATCGGCGACGGCGTCATCGTCGACAGCGCAAACACCGTCGAGTCGGCCCGGGCAGCACTCGACCAGGTCGCCGCCGGGCGGGCGAGACGGGGCGACGCACGCCCATTCGCCACTGTCCAGTACCTGGCATGTGCGCCCGGACCCGACGGGCGGCGCCTCCTCGCCGAAGAAGCCGAGAAGAAAGGCCTGCCGAACGACAGCTACGGCGTCGGCGGAACAGTGGACGAGATCGCTGCGGCGGTCGCCGCCTATCTCGGGCAACCGGAGCACACCGTGGTGTTGCAGCCCGTTGGACCAGAGGTGGACATGGACGCGTTCGTCGCGACCGTGGGTGAAGTCGTCGCGCACATTCGCGCCGTGGACGGTCGCTGAGCGCCGTTAGCCTCGGTTGGTGGGGGTGGTGATCGCCGGGGCCGGCTGGCTCGTGGCGTTGAGCGCATACGACATTCGGCACCGGCGGCTGCCGAACTGGCTGACGCTGCCGGGCGCAGTGGTGATCCTGTGTGCCGCGATGTGGAGTGGCCGCGGCGGTGCCGCGCTGGCCGGGGCTGCCGCACTCGCCGCCCTGTACGGCGTCGTGCACATCATCTCCCCGCGAGCGATGGGCGGCGGGGACGTCAAACTCGCACTCGGCGTTGGTGCGATGACGGGGGCATTCGGGCTCGACGTGTGGGTGTTGGCGGCCTTGGGCGCGCCGATCCTGACGTCGGTTCTGGCGCTTGTCGCGGTGCTACGCGGCAACGCGACCGTGCCGCACGGCCCGTCGATGTGTCTGGCCAGCGCGGCGGCAGTCGGATTGGTGCTCGTGTAGTCGAGCGTGAGCTTGTTGTCGAGAATCGGCACACATCTCGCAAACATGCTCACGTTCGGCGCCGGTGACCACGGGTTTCAGGTGACAAAACCCGACGTGGGAGAATGACAGCCGTGTTGCGTTGGACGACTGCTGGTGAATCCCACGGCCGCGCCCTGGTGGCCATGCTCGAAGGGATGGTCGCCGGCGTGCCCATCACCTCCGATGAGATCGGGGCACAGCTGAAGCGTCGTCGTCTCGGGTATGGCCGGGGCGCCCGCATGAAGTTCGAACAGGACCAGGTCACGATGCTGGCCGGGGTCCGCCACGGACGCACGCTCGGCGGGCCGATCGCGATCGAGATCGGCAACACCGAATGGCCGAAGTGGGAGACCGTGATGGCCCCCGACCCGGTCGATGACGCCGAACTCGATGTCGCGCGCAATGCCCCGCTGACCCGTCCGCGGCCTGGCCATGCCGATTACGCGGGCATGCTCAAATACGGTTTCGACGATGCCCGCCCGGTGCTGGAGCGTGCCAGCGCCCGCGAGACCGCGGCCCGCGTCGCCGCAGGCACGGTCGCAAGGGCGTTCCTGCGTGAAGCCCTCGGGGTCGAGGTCGTCTCCCACGTCATCTCGATCGGTGCGTCGGCTCCCTACGACGGCCCGCCGCCGCAGTACTCCGATCTCGCCGCGATCGACGACAGCCCGGTGCGCGCGTTCGACAAGGACGCCGAAACCTCGATGATCGCCGAGATCGAGGCCGCCAAGAAGGACGGCGACACCCTCGGCGGCGTGGTCGAGGTCGTCGTCGACGGCCTGCCGGTCGGCCTGGGTTCGTTCACGAGCGGTGACAACCGTCTCGACAGCCAGCTCGCCGGGGCCGTCATGGGCATCCAGGCGATCAAGGGCGTCGAGATCGGCGACGGCTTCGAGACCGCCCGCCGCCGCGGCAGCGTCGCCCACGACGAGATGTACCCGGGGCCGGACGGTGTGCTGCGCTCGACCAACCGGGCCGGCGGCCTGGAAGGCGGCATGACGAACGGCCAGCCGCTGCGGGTCCGTGCCGCGATGAAGCCCATCTCGACGGTTCCGCGGGCGCTCGCCACCGTCGACATGGCGACCGGTGACGAAGCCGTCGCGATCCATCAGCGCTCCGACGTGTGCGCGGTGCCCGCCGCCGGCGTGGTGGTGGAAACCATGGTGGCGCTGGTGCTGGCCCGCGCAGCCCTCGAGAAGTTCGGTGGGGATTCCTTGGCGGAGACCCGCGCCAATGTCGACGCCTACCTACGCGCGGTCGCCCAGCGCGAGCCGGCGGCGCAGGCGTTGGGCTGATGGCGCCCAAGGCGGTCCTGATCGGCTTGCCCGGTTCGGGCAAGTCGACCATCGGCCGCCGCCTGGCCAAGGCGCTGGACCTGACGATGCTCGACACCGATGCCGCGATCGAGGAAACCACCGGCCGCACCATTGCCGACATCTTCGCCAACGACGGCGAGCGCGAGTTCCGTCGCATCGAAGAAGAAGTCGTGCGGTCCGCGCTCGAAACGCACGACGGCGTGCTGTCGCTGGGCGGTGGCGCAGTCACCACACCGGGCGTGCGGGACGCGCTCGCCGGCCACACGGTCATCTATCTGGAGATCAGCGCAGCCGAGGGTGTGCGTCGCACCGGTGGTACCACCGTGCGGCCACTGCTCGCCGGCGGTGACCGCGCCGAGAAGTTCCGTGCGCTGATGTCGCAGCGCGTTCCGATCTACCGACGCGTGGCCACCATGCGGATCAACACCAACCGGCGTAATCCGGGGGCGGTGGTGCGCACGATCGTCTCCCGACTGGAGAACCCGCAGCCGCCGAAAACCGCGGCGAGCAAGCCCCGGCGCAGGCGCCGTCCGCCGTGGCGGCGCGGCCCGGCGTCCGACGGCGACGGCAAGGCCGGGTCGAACGGCAATGCCAAATCGAAAGCCATACCCACCCCCGCGGCCCTGGCCGCTCGCAACGCGGAGCGACACATTGACTGAGCCCGTCATCGTCGAGGTTCTGGTTGACCGGCCCTACCCGGTCGTCATCGGTACCGGGTTGCTCGGCGAGTTGGGCCGGACCCTGGAGGGTCGGCACAAGGTCGCCATCCTGCATCAGCCGGTACTCGCACAGACCGCCGAAGCCATTCGAAGCCATCTCGCGGACAAGGGAATTGACGCGCATCGCATCGAAATCCCCGATGCCGAATCGGGTAAGGAGCTACCGGTCGTCGGCTTCATCTGGGAAGTGTTGGGCCGCATCGGGATCGGACGCAAGGATGCCCTCGTCAGCCTTGGCGGGGGAGCGGCGACCGATGTCGCCGGTTTCGCGGCGGCCACGTGGCTGCGTGGCGTCGACATCGTCCACGTGCCCACCACGCTGCTCGGCATGGTCGACGCCGCGGTCGGCGGGAAGACGGGCATCAACACCGATGCCGGCAAGAATCTCGTGGGTGCGTTCCATCAGCCCGCCGCGGTGATGGTCGACCTCGCCACACTGGAAACCTTGCCGCGCAACGAGATCGTGGCCGGGATGGCCGAGATCGTGAAGGCCGGGTTCATCGCGGATCCGGTCATCCTCGACCTCATCGAAGCCGACCCGGAGGCCGCTCTCGACCCGACCGGGACGGTGCTACCGGAGCTGATCCGCCGGGCGGTCGCCGTCAAGGCCGAAGTGGTCGCCGCCGACGAGAAAGAGTCGGCGCTGCGTGAAATCCTCAACTACGGCCACACCCTGGCGCATGCCATCGAGCGGCGTGAGCGCTACAAGTGGCGCCACGGTGCCGCGGTGTCGGTGGGTCTGGTGTTCGCCGCCGAATTGGGCCGGCTGGCCGGCCGGCTCGACGACGAGACGGCCGAGCGGCATCGGTCGGTGCTCACCGCTCTCGGCTTGCCCGTGAGTTACGACGGCGACGCGCTGCCGCAGCTCATGGAGTACATGGCGGGGGACAAGAAGAACCGGTCGGGCGTGTTGAGGTTCGTCGTGCTCGACGGGCTGGCCAAGCCGGGTCGGCTCGAAGGTCCGGATCCGTCCCTGCTGGCGGCCGCCTACGCGGAAGTGGCGCGGGAACCCGGTTCGTAACGGTCCCGCGCCACCGGCGTCGAGTGCAGCTCAGCTCTGGCGCGGCTGCTCCGGGTAGTCCACCGGTGTGGTCTTGGTGGTGTCGTCGGCGCCGTTGGCACTCACCGCGGCAAATACGTCGGTGTCAGCACGGTCGTCGTTGGCATGGCTGCCGTGATGGCGCACGACCTGGGGTGTGTGGCGGTCCACCATCCAGCGCCCGATCGTCACCCCCGCGACCGCGACCAGGAACACCAGCAGCGCGGTGAACGCGGCGAACGTCGTGAGTTCGTTGAGCAGCGCCTCGGTGTAGATGCTCTTGTAGAACAGCCCGACGAACCAGGACACCAGGCCGCTGAGGATGCCCGCGCACAGACCGGCCAGCAGCCAGGTCATCGCGAGGTCGGCGCGCCGGTCCGGGTCGGGATTGCTTCGGGCGTCGGCGCGTCCGTCCAGCAGTCCCCAGATGGCGACCGCGATACCGAACACGACGAGCAGCGCCACGCTGAACCAGATGGCGTTGCCTGGCGAGGCGTTGATCAGTGCTCCCTGGAGTAAGCGCACGATGACCATCGCTGTTGCGAACACCACTCCGCGCAGTAACCACTTGCTCATGGGGGCACAGCGTAGCGAGTAGCGTCACAGACCGTGACTATTTCCCAGCGCAGGGAGCGATTGCGGCAGCGTCTTGCGGCTGCCGACCTGGACGCCATGCTCGTAACCGACCTGGTCAACGTGCGTTATCTGTCCGGGTTCACGGGTTCGAACGCCGCGCTGCTGATCCGTGTGTCCGACGCGATGCCGGTTCTCGCGACCGATGGGCGCTACCGGACGCAGGCGGCTCATCAGTCGCCGGACGCCGAACTCGTCATCGAGCGGGCGTGTGGGCCGCATCTGGCCGCGCGCGCCGCCGCCGACGGTGTCCGCCGGCTGGGTTTCGAGAGCCACGTCGTGACGGTCGACGTCTACGCGGCCCTGAGTAAGGCGGCCGGTGACGGCGTCGAATTGGTACGAGCGGCGGGCGCGGTCGAGGCACTGCGTGAGGTGAAGGACGCGGGCGAGATCGCAATGCTGCGGCTGGCGTGCGAGGCGGCCGACGCCGCGCTCGCCGATCTGGTCGAACGGGGCGGGCTGCGGCCCGGACGCACCGAGAAGGAGGTGCGTCGCGATCTGGAATCGCTCATGCTCGATCACGGCGCCGACGGCCCGTCGTTCGAGACGATCGTCGCCACGGGTGCCAACTCCGCGATCCCGCACCATCGTCCGACTGACGCCGTGCTGGCGGTCGGGGACTTCGTGAAGATCGATTTCGGCGCGACGGTCGAGGGCTATCACTCCGACATGACCCGCACGTTCATACTCGGCCAGGCCGCACAGTGGCAGCGTGACATCTACGACCTGGTGGCGACCGCGCAGCGGGCCGGCCGCGAGGCATTGGCGGCCGGGGTGGTCCTCAGCTCGGTCGATGCGGCGTCACGTGAGGTCATCGCCGACGCGGGCTACGCGGAGAACTTCGGCCACGGACTCGGACACGGCGTCGGGCTGCAGATCCACGAAGCGCCGGGAATCAACTCCGCCGCCGCCGGTACACTGCTTGCTGGCTCTGCGGTGACCGTCGAGCCAGGTGTCTACCTGCCAGACCGCGGCGGTGTCCGGATCGAGGACACGCTTGTCGTGCCCGGCGGCGAAAGCGCCGAGGGCTTCGGCAGTGGCACCGGCGGTGACACAGCCGCGCCAGAACTGCTTACCCGGTTCCCCAAGGAACTGGCCATCCTGTGACAGAAAGCTAGGAGCTACACCGACCATGGCATCGACTGCCGACTTCAAGAATGGGCTCGTCCTGCAGATCGACGGCCAACTGTGGCAGATCGTCGAATTCCAGCATGTCAAGCCCGGCAAGGGCCCGGCCTTCGTGCGGACGAAGTTGAAGAACGTCGTCTCCGGGAAGGTCGTCGACAAGACGTACAACGCCGGGGTGAAGGTGGAGACCGCCACGGTCGACCGGCGCGACGCCACCTACCTGTACCGCGACGGCAGCGATTTCGTCTTCATGGACTCCGAGGACTTCAACCAGCACCCGCTGCCCGAGTCGCTCGTGGGCCGTGCCGCCGGTTTCCTGTTGGAGAGCCTGCCGGTGCAGATCGCATTCCATGACGGTGTACCGCTGTACCTCGAACTGCCGGTGTCGGTCGAACTCGAAGTCACCCACACCGAGCCCGGCCTGCAGGGCGACCGCTCCAGCGCGGGCACCAAGCCCGCCACGATGGAGACCGGTGCCGAGATCCAGGTTCCGCTGTTCATCAACACGGGCGACAAGCTCAAGGTGGACACCCGCGACGGCAGCTACCTAGGCCGAGTTAATGCCTGACGGCATTGGTGGCCGGCCCCATGCCTGACCGTCGTGGCGACCGGGGCCGCCATCAGGCCCGCAAGCGTGCCGTCGACTTGCTGTTCGAAGCCGAGGCACGTGGCTTGACCGCGGAGGCGGTCGCGGACGCCCGCGCCGCGCTGGCCGAGGACGAGCCCGACGTCGCGCCACTCAACCCGTATACGGTCACGGTCGCGCGCGGCGTCACCGAACATGCCGCCCACATCGACGACCTCATCTCTGCGCACCTGCAGGGCTGGACGCTGGAGCGCCTGCCCGCCGTGGATCGGGCGATCCTGCGCGTCGCGGTCTGGGAGCTGCTGCACGCCGACGACGTCCCTGAACCCGTTGCGGTCGACGAAGCCGTCGAGTTGGCCAAAGAGCTGTCCACCGACGAGTCACCCGGATTCGTCAACGGCGTGCTCGGTCAGGTCATGCTCGTTACGCCTCAGATCAGGGCAGCGTCGCAGGCGGTGCGAGGCGCGGGAACACCGGAAAACTAGCTGATGCGGCGGCGTCGTGAGCGTGCGTCGTCGGTGCTGCGTCGCGCAGTCGCGTCGCTGGGGCTGCTGTGCCTGGCCGGTTGTTCGGCATCGCCGTCCGCCGCGCCACCTGAGGCCGTTCCGGTCACTCCGCAGGCCGAGTTGACCACAACCGCGCTGAGCGTGTCGGCGGTCAAGCCGCCGGTGCGTGTTGGCGGCAGTGACCGGCGCACTCATGTCGAGTACGACCTCGTCCTGCAGAACGTGTTCAGCGCACCGGTGACCGTGACGTCGATCGAGGTGCTCGGTCCTGACGGTTCGGTGTTGCTCGCCCTGGACGGACCTGATGTCGCCGCCGTCACCAGCACGCTGTTTCCCGGACCGCCGACCGCCGTCGTTCCCGCCGGCGGCGCGCTGGCCGCCGTGATCGATCTCGCCGCCGCGCCCGAGGAGGTGCCGGGGCGGATCACCCATCGGATCCGGTATGAGCCGGGGCCATCGCCAGCCGCGGCGATCGTGGGTACCCGCGAGATCAGCGGTCCGGAGCTCACCGTGGACCCGCGCGAACCCACGGTCATCGCGGCGCCGCTCAAGGGAACTCAGTGGCTCAACATGAACGCCTGTTGTGCGTCCGGCGCCCCACACCGCGCGTCGCGACTCGCCGTGGGCGGCAACACGATCAAGAAGGTCGAAGAATTCGCGGTTGACTGGGTGCAGGGCAGGAACGGCAGATTGTTCGACGGGGACGGCAGCCGTAAAGAACAGTGGTACGGGTTCGGGGCCGACGTCCTCGCGGTCGTCGATGGAACGGTCGCGGCGACCTTCGACGGGCTGCCCGACCAAGCGCCGAACACCCCGGCGACGGGGCTGCGCGGCCCCCGCGATTACACCGGAAATCATGTCTCGCAACAGATTGCGCCCGGAGTGTGGGCGATCTACGGCCACCTCCAACCCGGCAGTATCACGGTGCGGACCGGCGACCAGGTCAAGAAGGGCCAGGTCATCGGCAAGCTCGGCAGCTCCGGGAATGCCAGGAATCCGCATCTGCACTTTCAGCTGTCCGATGGCCCCGAGATGACCACGTCGAACAGCGTGCCGTTCGCAGTGGGTTCCTATTGGCTGGCCGGCACCGTCGATCCAGGCCAGCTCGCCACGGCATTCGGCGACCACGGTGCGCCGGCGCCGCTGAAGGTCACTGGGCCGGGCCGCCAGGAGCTCGGCACATATCCGTTGGCGTACACCGTGACCAATCTGGGTTACTGACGGTCTCGCCACACGTCGTCGAGAACATCGAGGAACTGCCGGCCCGTCGGTAGTGGATCGTGCCCGCACCAGGCGACCGCCATCGGAACTCCCGGCGCCCCAACGACTTCGCGGAACACGACACCCGGCCGAGTGGCCGCTGCCACCCCGCGAGTGACGAAACCGATGCCGGCGCCTGCAGCGACGAGGCCGGCGAGTGTCGTCACCGGGGTGGCTTCCTGCACGATGGTGGGTTCGACGCCGGCGCCGCGGAAGCAGCCGATGAGTTTGTCGAACAGCACCGGACCCACATTTCGCGGTGCGGCCAACAATGATTCACCGTCCAGGTCCCCGAATCCGATCGTGGCACGCCCGCACAGGGCATGCCCTGCCGGGATCGCCAAGACGAGCGGTTCATCGGGAAGTTCCTGACAGCGCAGGTGCGTTCGCGTCAACGGTGGATGCAGCACACCGACGTCGATCTCGCCTCGGTCGAGCGCCTCTTCGACCGCGGGCGAATTGATCTCGACCAAGTCGATCGTGATGTCCGGGAAGGCACTGCGGAACCGCTGCACAGCCCGCGGCAATCGGGTGTAGGACGCGATCACGGTGAAGCCGAGGCGCAACCGGCCGTGCAGTCCCCGCTCGGCCCGCCTCGCGACGTCGATCGCGTGCCCGCCGTGGGCTAGCATGGCGCGCGCAGGCGCCAGGAAGGCGTGCCCGGCCGCGGTCAATCGGACGCCGCGACGGTCACGGTCCAGCAGGGTCGCGCCGACGTCGCGTTCGAGTGTCCGGATGCGTTGGCTCAGTGCGGGCTGGCTGAGATGAAGGTCAGTGGCCGCCCGGCCGAAATGCAGCGTTTCGGCGACACGGATGAAGCACTCGACCGACCGCAGGTCCATACCGGTGATCGTATGTGCCTATCACAGCCCTTGAACTACCGATTGATACTGAATCAGCCGTCGCCGAGGCTGGTGGCATGCCCGCACTGCGCACCTTTGCCGTTCTGCTCACCGCCGTCGTCGCCGCTGCCTGTGCCACGCCGCCCGAAGAGGAGTCTGCGGTCACGATCCAGCGTCTCGTCGCCCTGTCCGACGGCGATCATCTGGCGAGCACCTATGCCGACGGAATCCTGGCACCCGTCTCGGCAGGCCATCGAGATCTGCTGAGCACCGTCAGCGTGCGGGACGGCGTCGTGGACACCACGCATGTCGAGGTTTCGAATTCGGTGACGGCAGCGCCGGAAGTCCTCGCGTTAACACCGGACGGCACAACGGCATTCGTGGCCGAGCGACTCAAACCGCGCACCGCCGGCGATACCAGGGCCCAGCAACTGGCGCCGGGTGACCGGCTCTTCGCGGTCGACCTTTCGAATTGGCAGGCCCCGGTGATCGGTGACGTCGTCACGATCGCGCCATCGCCCGAGGCGCTCGCGGTGCATCCGGACGGCAGCCACATTGCCGTGGTGTCGAATACGGCGGACGCGGCGCTGCTGCAGCTCGTTGAGTGGACGCCGGACGGGTTCGGAGCGGTGGAACAGTTCGACCTGGCCGCCCTCGGCGTCCATGGTGAAGCCGGAACGCCGCGCGGCGGCCTGACTGCGACCAACGTGCACTGGCATCCGACCGGCCGTGCGCTTGCGGTGAACATCGACAGCCAGAATCGGGTCGCCTTCTTCGCGGTCGACACGTCCGTTCCCGGCCGGCCGGGCGTTCGCCCATGGGGCGAACCAGTCACCACCGGGGTGGATCCGTTCGTGGGCCGGTTCACTCCCGACGGACGCCACTATCTGACTTCGGACTGGGGCCGCGACCTCACCACGACGGACCTGGACAAGCGGTTGCCCAGCGATCGCTCCACGCTCAGCGTGATCCGGATGGGCGACCCCGGGACGGATCAGCCGCGCAAGGTCGGCACGGCGGAGTCTGACAAGTCGGCGGAGGGGTTGGCGATCAGCCCGGATGGCCGCTGGGTCGCCACGGTGAACATGCGTGGCACCGCCGTACCCGCCGGATCGCCGCTGCACGACGACCACGCGACCGTCAGTCTGCTGCGGCTCGACGGCGACACCGGCGAACTGAGCAAGGTCGGCGACTATCACCTCGACGGCGTGCTGCCGGAGGGCGGCGCATTCGATTCCACCGGACGGTACTTCCTGGCGACCGTGTACGAGGGCCGGCCCGGCGGCGGCGGTTCCGGGGTGCAGGTGTACCGGGTCGGGTCGGCCGACGACCCAGGACTGACTGCAGTGCAACGCATCCCGCTGCCGCACGGAGTGCATCACGTCGTGGCCGGCTGAAACCGCCCGCCGGGGCGGCTCGGCAGGCGGTGCAGATTTATGCTCAGCCGGATTGTAAATTCTTCGCGAGTCCCAGGTGGCGCAATACTTGTGCGGTGCCGAGGTTTGGGCTGGTGAGCGTCAGTCGCAGGCGGCGCAATCAGTTAACCTGCGCCGACACCGGATTCGCCGCGCTGCGCCACCCGGGGTTACGCCCTTACCGTGTGATGCGTGTCGCAGCCCGATGCACAACCGATTTCGCTTCCGGTCCGCCGCCCCCGCGCCGACCGGGCGCGCCAGGTTGCCGACGTTCTACGGCACCAGATCTACGACGGCGCCTACGATCGCAGCCTGCCCGCGGAAGCCGACCTGGCCGCGGAGTTCTTCGTCTCCCGCAACACCATTCGCGAGGCGCTGGCCGTACTCAAGAACGAGGGGCTGATCGAGCGCGGGACGAAAGTGGGCACCCATGTGGCCGTCCGCAAGTTCGACCACGGCCTCGACGCGCTCGTCGGCCTCAAGGAGACGTTCAAGGATTACGGAGAGGTCCGCAACGAGGTCCGCGCCGTGCAGCGGCTGGCCGCCCCGCCCGCGGTGGCGCGCAAGCTCGCGCTGGAGCCCGGCACACAAGTCGTATTCATCGAGCGGTTGCGCTACCTCGGCGACCTGCCGCTGTCGCTGGACCTGACCTATCTGGCACCTGACATCGGTGAAGCGGTGATCGGGTTCCCGCTCGAGACCAATGACGTGTTCGCGCTGATCGAGCGGGTCAGCGGGCAGCGCCTCGGTGGGGCAACCTTTGCGCTGGAGGCGGTTTCGGCCGACCCGCACTCCGCGGCCACGTTGCAGGTGCCGAACGGCTCGGCGCTGTTGATGGCCGAGCGCCTCACGAGCCTGGACGACGGCAGGCCCGTCGACCTCGAGTACATCCGGATGCGTGGTGACCGGATCACCATGCGCGGCAACCTCACTAGGAGCGACACATGACCCTGGTCAACCAACGCGCCGACGTACCGGTGACGATCGACGAGTCACTGTGTATCGAGGGTTGCACGCTGTGCGTCGACGTGTGCCCGCTGGATTCCCTGGCGATCAAACCGGAAAACGGCAAGGCCTACATGCATGTCGACGAGTGTTGGTACTGCGGGCCGTGTGCGGCCCGCTGCCCAACCGGAGCCGTCACCGTCAACATGCCCTACTTGATCCGCTAGGGGACCCGTGAAAACAGCCCTGATCGCCCTCACCGCCGGCCTCACATTCGCGACGGCCGGATGTTCGCTCGATTCGGCGACGCAGTCGGCCGACACCGTCGACGTGGTCATCGGATACCAATCCAAGACCATCAACACCGTCACCGCGGGAACGCTGCTGCGCGCCCAGGGATACCTGGAGCGTCGCCTCGGCGACATCACCGCGAGCACCGGCACGAAGTACAACGTGACGTGGCAGGACTACGACACCGGGGCGCCGATCACCGCGCAGATGGTGGCCGAGAAGATCGACATCGGATCGATGGGCGATTACCCCATGTTGATCAACGGGTCGAAAACGCAAGCCAACGAGCGCGCTCGCACCGAGATCGTGTCGGTCACCGGGTACAACCCCAAGGGTGCGCTGAACATGGTTGTGGTGGCACCGGATTCGCCGGCTCAAACGCTACGAGACCTGGCCGGGAAGAAAGTCTCGGCGAGTGTGGGTTCGGCCGGGCACGGCATGCTCGTCCAAGCACTGAAGAAGTCCGGTATCGATCCCAAGACCGGTCTCGAAGTGCTCAACCAGCAGCCGCAGGTGGGCGCGTCGTCGCTGGAATCAGCCCAGGTGCAAGCGCTTTCGCAGTTCGTCGCCTGGCCAGGCCTGCTGGTGCACCAAGGCAAGGCGAAACTGCTCTACGACGGCGCCGAGCTGAATTACCCCACGTTGCACGGTGTTGTGGTTCGCCGGGCGTACGCGGCCGAGCACCCCGAAGTGCTCGACGCATTCCTGCAGGCGCAACTCGATGCCACCGACTACCTCAACACCGAACCGCTGGAGGCCGCCCGGATCGTCGCCGAGGCCAGCGGCTTGCCGCAGGAGGTCGTCTACCTTTACAACGGGCCAGGCGGCACGTCGTTCGACACCACGCTCAAGCCGTCACTGGTCGAGGCGCTCAAGGGTGACGTGCCGTACCTGAAGTCGATCGACAACTTCGCCGACCTCGATGTCGCGGGCTTCGTACAGGACGGTCCGCTGCGCGCCGCGTTCGCCGCGCGCGGACAGGACTACGACAAAACGCTGAACTCCAGCGCCAATCCTTCCGTGCTGAGCGGGACCGACGCGGTGTGCAAGACCGTCGTCGACAATCCCGCCACCGCGAGCGAGCTATGGCTGGACGGATCCGACACGACTACACCGGCGGCGACCCCGGCCTGCCTGCTCAAGGCGATTCGCGAGGCTGAGGGTGGCGGAAGCAAGGTGCGGGCGGCATACGTTCCAGATGCCGAGTTCGGCACCCGTTGGTTTGCCGACAAGGCGGTATGGGTTCGTGCCGGCGCCGAGTACCTGCCGTTCGGTACTCCGGCCGGTGCGCAGCGATACACCGCCGCCCATCCCGGCAGCGTCGTCGTCGACTATTCGCAGGCATTGGCCGGTGCGGTATGACGACCGCTGACACCGTCCTCACCGGGGTCGCCGACCTGCCTGCCACCGAGCCGGCCGCACCACGGCGCCGCGCCGCGTCGGTGTGGCCACGCCGGCTTGTGCGGTTCGCCTCGGTGATCACCGCGATCGTGCTGTGGCAGGTGTTGACCGCCAACGACATCCGGCTGGGGCTGCGCTTCGACACCTTGCCGACCGTCACCGATATCACTGCGGCGCTGGTGAACCGGCTCGGCACGCCGGAGTACTGGCTGGACCTTGCCCAATCCTTGATCCGCATCCTGACCGGCTTCGGGCTCGCCGCGGTCGTCGGAGTGGTGACCGGGATCCTGCTCGGCCGGTCCACCGTGTTCGCCGACATCTTCGGTCCGCTCACGGAACTGGCCCGGCCGATCCCGGCGATCGCGATGGTGCCGGTGGCGATTCTGCTGTTCCCGACCGATGAGGCCGGGATCGTGTTCATCACGTTCCTCGCCGCCTACTTCCCGATCATGGTCAGCGTCCGGCATGCGGTGCGCGCACTGCCCACGATCTGGGAGGATTCGGTGCGCACGCTCGGCGGCGGGCGCTTCGACGTTCTGCGCCAAGTGGTGTTGCCCGGCATCCTTCCCGGGCTCTTCGGTGGCCTGTCGGTCGGTATGGGGGTTGCCTGGATCTGCGTGATCTCGGCCGAGATGATCTCCGGCCGGCTCGGCGTCGGATACCGGACCTGGCAGGCCTACACAGTGCTGAACTATCCCGACGTGTTCGTCGGGATCATCACGATCGGCATCCTCGGGTTCGGAACCGCCGCAGCGGTCGAACTCACCGGGCGTCGTGCCACGCGCTGGCTTCCACGTGCTGAGGATGATGTGCGATGAGCGTACCCGCGACCGCGGTGCCTACGGGTATGCGGTTGGAGCTCGACGGAATCCGGTTGTCCTACACCGACACTCCGGTGATCGACCGGCTAAGCCTGGCCGTGGAACCGGGTGAGATCCTGGTGCTGACCGGCCCGTCCGGATGTGGCAAGTCGACGCTGCTGCGCGCGTTCGCCGGATTGTTGCGCCCGGACGCGGGCCGCGTGCTCGCCGACGGTGAAACCGTGACGACGACGTCGCGGGACCGCGGCATGGTGTTCCAGGACAGCGCACTGCTGCCGTGGCGGACCGTGCGATCCAATATCGAACTCGCCCTTCAGCTTCGCGGCCTGCCCAGGCAGGGCAGGCGCGGGCGCGCCGAGCGGTGGATCGCCGAGGTCGGGCTGACGGGGTTCGCCGATTACCTGCCGAAGAGCCTGTCCGGTGGCATGCGGCAGCGCGTGCAGCTCGCGCGGGGACTGGCCGGTGCGCCGCGGGCGGTGATGATGGACGAGCCGTTCGCGGCGCTCGACACCCAGACCCGTGCCGCCATGCAGCGGCTGTTGATCGACACCTGGCGCGCGCACCCGACGACGATAGTGTTCGTCACGCACGACGTCGACGAGGCGTTGATCCTCGGTGACCGGGTCGCGGTGCTCGGCCGTGCCGGGCAACCGATGAGGGCCCTGATCGAGGTGCCGCAACCGCGTAGCGCCGACCCGTCCACGCGTTCGGCCCTACGCGCCGAAATCATTGCCGCACTGGAGAATCATGACTGAGCTGACCGCACCCGAGGTGTCCGACGCCGTCCGGCTTGACTGCGATGTGCTGGTGATCGGGGGTGGAACCGCGGGCACCATGGCGGCGCTGACGGCCGCCGAGAACGGCGCACAGGTACTCCTGCTGGAGAAGGCACATGTGCGGCACTCCGGGGCCCTCGCGATGGGCATGGACGGAGTGAACAACGCCGTCATTCCCGGTAAGGCCGAGCCAGAAGACTACGTCGCCGAGATCACCCGCGCCAACGACGGAATCGTCAACCAGCGCACCGTTTACCAGACCGCGACCCGCGGTTTCGCGATGGTGCAACGCCTGGAGCGCTACGGCGTCAAGTTCGAGAAGGACGAGCACGGTGAGTACGCTGTGCGACGAGTGCACCGGTCCGGCTCCTACGTGCTGCCGATGCCGGAGGGCAAGGACGTGAAGAAGGCGCTCTATCGGGTGCTTCGGCAGCGTTCGATGCGCGAGAAGATCCGCATCGAGAACCGGTTCATGCCGGTGCGCGTGCTCACGCAGAACGGCCGCGCCGTCGGGGCCGCCGCATTCAACACCCGTACCGGCGAATTCGTTACGGTGGCGGCCAAGGCCGTGATCCTGTCGACCGGTGCATGCGGACGGCTCGGCCTTCCCGCGTCGGGGTATCTGTACGGCACGTACGAGAACCCGACCAACGCAGGCGACGGCTACGCGATGGCCTATCACGCCGGCGCGGAGCTCTCGGGTATCGAGTGCTTCCAAGTCAATCCGCTCATCAAGGACTACAACGGACCGGCATGCGCCTATGTGGCCAATCCGTTCGGCGGGTACCAGGTCAATGCGTTGGGGGAGCGGTTCGTCGATTCCGACTACTGGTCGGGTCAGATGATGGCCGAGGTCAAGCAGGAGATCGAATCCGCGCGCGGGCCCATCTATCTCAAGGTGAGTCACCTTCCCGACGAGACGCTCACCGCACTGGAGAACATCCTCCACACCACCGAACGGCCCACCCGCGGCACGTTCCACGCCAACCGCGGGCACGACTACCGGACCCACGACATCGAGATGCACATATCCGAGATCGGCTTGTGCTCAGGGCATTCCGCATCCGGGGTGTGGGTCGACGAGCACGCCCGCACTACGGTGCCGGGGCTGTATGCGGCAGGCGACCTGGCGTGCGTGCCGCACAACTACATGATCGGCGCGTTCGTCTATGGCGATCTCGCCGGTGAGCACGCCGCGTCGACGTTGTCCGATGTGGTTGCGCCGACGGACCTTCCGGCCGACCAGATCGCCGAGGCACACGAGTTGATCTATCGGCCGCTGCGTCATCCCGACGGTCCGCCGCAACCACAGGTCGAGTTCAAGCTGCGCCGGTTCGTCAACGATTACGTGGCGCCGCCGAAGACCGCGACCAAGCTCTCGATCGCGGTGCAGACCTTCGAGCGCATGGCCGGTGAGATCGAAGAGATCGGGGCGCGCACGCCACACGAATTGATGCGGGCAGCGGAGGTGTCGTTCATCCGTGACTGCGCGGAGATGGCGGCACGTTCCTCGCTGACCCGCACCGAATCTCGGTGGGGGCTGTATCACGAACGTGCCGATCTTCCCGAGCGCGATGACGAGCGGTGGCGTTATCACCTCAATCTCTACAAGGGTGCCGATGGCGCCATGCAGTTCGTCAAGCGGCCCGTAGCACCCTATTTCGTTCCGGTGCCCGGTCTGGAACACCTGCCGTCGGATCATCCGGTCGCGGCGGTCACCCAGCCCGACCTGCACGGTGGCCGGGCGCCCGCGGCTGGGCACTCCCGCGTTCGCGCCGAGGTCGGTGCGCAGCCGCCCTCCCCGCGCATCGCGGCCGTGCTCGCGCTGGAGGAACCGTCGCTGGCCGACCTGGCGGGCTTCCTGTCCGACGCGGACCCCGGCGTAAGGCGAACTGCGGTCGCGACTCTCGTGGAACACCTGCCCGAGGGCTATCAGGAGTTACTGGTCGACGCGCTCGCCGACGACGATCCTGCGGTGCGCCAGGAGACCGCGGAGGCGGTGCGGGAACTCGTGGAGGTACTGCCCGAACCGCAGGCTTTCGCCGTCCGGTTGGCCTCGACGGATCCCGTGGTCCGAGCCGCGTCGGTGTACCTGCTGAGTTCACGGCGAGCAGGCACCCGGGTCGCGTACCGGTCGGCCGTGACCGATCCCGACCACCGCGTGCGGATCGAGGCGGTGCGCGCACTGGTATCGGTCGACGATGACGCCGGTGTGGCCGAGGCGACGCGCGACGAGAACCGGGAGGTGCGTATCGCCGCGGTCGGCGGGCTCGCGACGCTGCGCAGCGGCGCCCAGGCGGTACGGCACCTGCTGGCCGACCCGGATCCGTTGGTGCGCGCGGCAGCGCTCGCGTCGCTGGGTGCGGTCGGGTGTTCGGCCGACGACGTGGAAAGCGTCGAAAAGGCGCTGACCGAGTCGGCCTGGCAGATCCGGCAGGGCGCGGTCCGCGCCCTTGCCGGCGCCGATCCGGCAATTGCGGTGCCGACGTTGGCGCGGGCCCTGTCCGACCAGCATCTCGATGTCCGCAAGGCGGCCGTACTGAGCCTGAGCCGGTGGGCCGACTCGCAGACCGCGGCCAGAGACGCACTCGCCGGTGCCCTCGACGACGGTGACGCCGACGTGCGCGCCTACGCACGTCAGGCGCTGGCCCGCGCGGGCTGACGCCGCCCGACATGCGTCAGCGAAGTTGTCATTACTTTTGCTAACGACACGCGTGCGCCTTAGTCTCGATGGGTGCGTCTCGTCTGGCCGCTGACCGGGCGGCTGGAGGAGGCACGGCTCATCGACGCCGCGCTGTCCTCCGCCGATCTGTCGGGAATCGTGATCCACGGAGCCGCCGGAGTCGGCAAGAGCCGAATCGCTCGTGAGGCGTTGTCCGCCGTCGCGTCAAACGGCCACGAAACCCGTTGGGCGGTCGGGACGTCGGCGGCTCAAGGCCTCCCGTTGGGAACCTTTTCCCGATGGGTCGGCACGGCCGACGCCGATAACGTCGCCCTGGTGGGCCGGGTGATCGAGGCGATGACCGCAACGTCGAACGGTCAGCCCGTGGTGGTCTGCGTCGACGATGCCCATCTGCTCGACGACCTGTCCGCATTCGTGCTGCATCAGATCGTTCAGCGTGAGGCTGCCAAACTTGTGTTGACCGTTCGGGACGGCACCCCGATTCCGGCCTCCGTCCATGAGGTGTGGAGCGGTGAGCGATTCGAGCGCCTCGATCTGCAGCCGTTGTCGCGCGACGAGTCGACCCGTTTGGTGAGTGCCGCCCTCGGTGGGCCGCTCGACCCCGATGCGGCAGGCGAATTGTGGCGGCTGACGCGAGGCAACGCGCTCTACCTTCGCAACATCGTCGAGCAAGAGGTCGCGCAGGGCCGGCTCGTGAGCAGGCACGGATACTGGCGGTGGACCGGAGATCCGGTGATACCACCGGGTCTGGTCGAGCTGATCGAATCGCGCATCGGCGCGCTGCCGCCGTCGGTCGGCGAGGTGATCGACATCCTTGCCGTCGCCGAGCCGATTCAGTTGAGCTTGTTGACGTCAATCGTCGCGGACTCCGCGGTGGAAGAAGCCGAGGCCCGTGGCCTCATCGCTCTCGATGCGGTGGAAGGCGGCGTCGACGTGCGCGTCGCGCATCCGTTGTACGCCGAGGTACGCCGCAAACGTGTACCCGGCACCCGGCTGCGCAGGCTGCGCGGTTTGGTGGCCACCGAACTCGCGCGCTGCGACGACCGGGACGCCATGCGTGTCGTGGTGCATCGGGCGACGCTGTCGTTGGACTCCGACCTGAAACCTGATCCGGAACTGCTCACACGCGCCGCGCAGGGCGCGGTGTGGTTGTCGGACTTGCCGCTCGCCGACCGGCTGGCATCCGCAGCGGTCCGTGCGGGTGGGGGAGTAGAAGCCAATTTCGTTCAGGCCCACGCTCTTTCATGGCTGAGTAGAGGTGCGGAGTCGGACGCGGCGCTGGACGCGATCCGCAGCGCGGATCTCACCGCGGCCGGCCGCGCGCGACTGGCGTTCCTCCGAGCTTCCAACCAACTGTGGTCCTTGGCCGACCCCGCGGGGGCGAAACAGCGTATCGATACGGCATCGGCCTCGATACCCGACGATGCTCGCGCGTGCGTCGACGCGTTCTACGCGGTCTACGGTGCGGCTGTGGGCAGGCCCGAGGCGGCCGCGGCCGCCGCGGAGGGACTTCGGTTGGAAGAGCTGCCGGGCATCGTCGGTGCGGTGGCCGGCTGGGCGGTCGCCGTCTCCGCCGGCGACGCCGGACGCACGCAGGCGGCGGTGGCGGCAGCGACGTGCGGCTATAACATCGCCGACGGCTCGTACGACGCAGCGCACATGCGCTTCGTGATCGCGGACGGTCACATCGGCGCACTGATACTGGCCGGGTACGTCGCCGAGGCCGAGCGGGAAGCCGACCGGCAGCGACAGCAGGCAGCCGAGTTGCCCGGCATCGCACAGCTATTCGGCGCCGCGCTGGCGGGCCGCGCGGCTCTGGGCGCCGGCCGGCTCGATGTCGCCTCGGCGCTGCTGGATCCCGTCGTCGAATTGATGGCGGCTGCCGGGGAAACCAACGGTTTCGGCTATCGCTTCCGGCTGCCGCGGTCCATCGCTCTGGCCATGCGCGGCCAGGCCGACGATGCAACGCTCGACGAGTTGGATAGGCGCAGGCACCCCAGCTGGCAATATCTCGGCTACGAGCATGCGCTCGTCCGGGCCTGGGTGTCGGCCACCCAGGGCGCGGTGTCCGAGGCGGCAGTCGCGGCGCGCACCGCCGCCGAGAAGGCAAGGGGCAATGGGCAATACGCCGCTGAGGTGTTGTGTCTGCAGACCGCGACCCAGTTCGGCGACCATTCCGGGGCAGGCCGGCTGAAACAGCTGACGGGGCTCGTCGAGGGGCCGCGGGTCGCTGCGGCAGCGGCCTTCTGCCAGGCCCTCAAGAGCGATGACGCCGACGGCCTCGCCGCGGTGGTGGATGCGTTCGAAGAAATCGGAGATATCGTCGCCGCGGCCGACGCGGCCGCTCACGCGGCGGTGACGTACCGCAGGAAGGACATGCGCGGGTCGGCACTCGGTCTGGCCACGCGCGCCGGTGAGCTGGCCGACCGGTGCGGGGGCGCGGTGAGCCCGACACTGCTCGCCGCGATGGAACGGCTTCCGCTCACCGACCGCGAACGTGAGATCGCGATGCTCATCGGCGCGGAGCTGTCCAGTCGTGCCGTCGCCACGCGGCTGAACCTCTCCGTACGCACCGTCGAGGGTCACATCTACCGGGCCATGGCCAAGACGGGCGTGACGACCCGGGCTGAACTCGCGGCTCTTGTGCGGCGCAGGCACCGCTGATTCGAGTATCCGGCTACTTGCTCGGTCATGGCCGGTTGACCGCATGCTGATCACATGACCGACAGCCGCGACGCCCGGGAGCAGGCATTACGTGTCCTGCCTTTGCCGTACTCCCTGGCGCTGCGGTTACGCGATGCCGGCGTCGCACCCGACGTGGTGAGTGAGTACCTCAGTGTCGACGAGTCGGCGCTCGATGGGTTCTACCGGATAGCCGAGGCCAAATTGGCCGCTGCCTTACCGTCGTCAGCGAAAGCGGACTCCGGTTGACGGGCGCCGCCGCAAGCCTCGTCGAGTGTTGGCTCATGTGCGAGAAATGATCCGGATTTCGTACGCAAGCCGACGTTCGGCGGCAGGTCTAGCCGACGTCGAGCGCTTGATACGTGCGACGGACGAATTTCGGTTGTGCCGACTGTAGTTTCGCCATCGACGTGTTGCCCGCGATCGCTGCGGCATCCACCGAGAGGTCCGGGTGGTTCTGGATCAGGTAGATCAGGATGAGGTCGGCTGACGGGTCGGCCTGCCACCACGTGCCGTAAGCGCCCGGCCAACTGAACGTACCGAGACCGCCAGGACCGAACAGCTGTCGAGACTTGGCCGGATCGGTGACGACCGACAGGTTGAGCCCGAAGCCGCGCCCCACCCAGAATGGTGCTCCCAGAAAGGGATACTGCTTCTGCTCGGCGGTGAGCCGGTCGCTGCGCATCAACCGCACTGACTCCTCCGACAACACACGCACCCCGTCGACGGTTCCGCCGGCCAGCAGCATCCGGGCGAACCTCAGGTAATCGTCTGCAGTGGAGAACAATCCGGCACCGCCGGTGCAGAACGGTGGATCGGTGATCGGCGGCGGCCCCATGACATCGTGGGTCAACGCGTTGTCGGCGGTGAGCTTGTACATCGTCGCGGCACGACGCCGGCCTGCCGCATCGACCGAGAAGCCGGTGTCGGTCATCCCGAGCGGTTCGAAGATGCGCTCGGACAGTACCTGCGCCAGCGGCTTTCCCTCGATCCGCGACAGCGCGATGCCGAGCACGTCGGTGGAGTGGCTGTAGGTCAGGCGGTCACCGGGCTGATGTGCCAGTGGCAGCTTGGCGACATCGGCCAGCCAGCGATCCTGGTCTTGGCGCAGGGACAGCTTGCCGTAGGCAGAGGCCAGCGGCCCGAGCACCGAGAACACGTACGCCAGTCCGCTGCGATGGGTCATCAGGTCGTCGAACGTGATCGGCCGTCGAGCCGGTTCGGTCTGATCCAACGGGCCGCGGGGCTCCCGCAGGACACGCATGTTCGACAGTTCGGGCAGCCATTTGGTCACGGGGTCGGCGAGATGGAGCTTGCCGTCCTCGACGAGGGCCATCGCCGCCGCGACGGTGACCGGTTTGGTCATCGACGCGATCCGGAAGACGGTGTCACGCTGCATGGGCAGGCGGGCCTCGACGTCGCGGTTTCCCAGCGTGTTGACCTGTAACACCCTGCCCGCCTGCCACACCATGGTGACCGCACCGGCCAGCAGGCCGGCGTCGATCGCCTCTCGGATGGACGCTTGATTGCCGTCGAGGTTCACCCGGGCCAGGGTAGTCAGCCGCTCGGCGGTCAGGGGTACGGGCTCAGTCGTGGCCGTGGCCGATCTCGCGCCAGCGCCGGCGTGCCCGCATGACACTCGACCAGTCCTGATAACCCAGCCGGTGGGCGATCTCGTACTGGGGAATGGTGCGATCGTGCAGGAGATTGTCGGCGACGCTGCGGCGGACTTCGTCCAGGATGGCGCGGAACGTGGTGCCTTCGTGTTCGAGGTGCCTGCGCAGCGTCCGCGGTGCGTGATGCAGGTGCAGCGCCACATCCTCCAACGTGAGGTCGAGCGACGACTGGTCGAGGAGGTGGGCGCGCACCTGCGCGGCGACACCGGTGTGGTGCAGCCGCTCTGCGCGGATGCGTTCGCACTGCGCGACCATCAGGCGGGTGGTGTGTTCGTTGGCCATCGGCGGTATGAGGTCGAGATAGCCGGCGTCGTAGACGATCTCGTTGCGGCCACACCCGAAATGCACGGGCACTCCGAAGTAGTCCCGGTAGACCGCCGGCGGATCTGCTGTCGGAGCCGGCTCGAAGGCGAACCGGATCTCGCGCAGCGGCACCGTGGTGAAGTCGGGGAAGGTGTCCCGTTGTATCTGCATCACAGCGGTGAGATCCCGTTCGACGACGAACCGCCGGATTCCCTTCGGCATGTCATCCGCCTCGAAAGCCAGGACGTACTGCCCGCGCGCATCGATGCGCGCCGTCATGGTCGAGAACGCGAACGTCAGCATCGCGTAGTAGAGACCCCGGTGAACCGTGTCCCGGACGCTGGCGGACGCGGCGAGCAGATAGCCGAGGTAGCCGTACGCGGTCAGGTGATAGCGCCGGCCGAGTTCGACTCCGAGGCCGGGCCGGTCACCCGCGCTGTCGACGAGGTTGCGGATGACCGCGAGCTCCTGGCTCGCCTCGACGACCGTGTCCACATCTGGCAGCGAAGCCACATTGAGGTGCGAACCCGCCAACAGTGCCTCGGCGGCGATGCCGTGCTCGGCGGCCCATTCGCACATGATCTCGACCGAGACCGCGGTGCGCGGGTGGTCCCACGGATCGGTGATGGCCGCAATTACCCGGTTGGTCGACTGCAGGACGGGCGAGGCGGGCAGGGGTGCCTGATCTGCGAGAGCGCCGGTGCCCGCGGTCATGCCGGTCAGTTTTGCCGACCTTCCACGTCGCGTCAACGACGGCATGACGGGCCGGAATGGCCGGAAAAGTTGTGTTGTGGCCGGGTCTGTTCTGTCGGGATCCCGACGGTCGCTCTACGGTGCGAATAGTGATTTACATCTCACCTGGCATGGGAATGTGTCGGACCGCACGAGGGGAGAAGATCGAATGAAGGTGAAGGCTGCGGTCGTCGAGGAGGTCGGCGCACCCTGGACGATCTGCGAGGTCGAGCTCGGCGATCCGGTGGCCGGGGAGGTCCAGGTGCGCTTGGCCGCCTCGGGTCTGTGCCATTCCGATGCGCACGTCGTCGCCGGCAGTAGTCCCGTGCCGTTCATGCCGGTTCTCGGAGGGCACGAGGGCGCAGGCGTGGTCACCAAAGTGGGCCCCGGCGTGACCGGCCTGGAAGAGGGCGATCACGTCGTGCTGGCGTTCATCCCGGCGTGCGGTACGTGTCCGTCGTGCGCCACCGGGCTGCAGAACCTGTGCGACGAAGGTGCCGGTCTGTTGACCGGGCTGTCCGTCGCGGACAAGACCTACCGGGTCACCCGTGACGGGCAGCCGGTCATTCAGATGTGCCTGCTCGGCACGTTCGCCCCGTACGTGACGGTGAGCGAGGCTTCGGTCGTCAAGATCGAGAAGGACGTCCCCCTCGACGTCGCGGCGTTGCTCGGCTGCGGTGTCTCGACGGGCTGGGGCTCGGCCACCGAGATTGGCGACACCCGGCCGGGCGACACGGTCGTGGTGATGGGCATCGGCGGCGTCGGGATCAACGCCGTGCAGGGCGCCCGGTTCGCGGGCGCCCGGTTCGTCGTCGCGATCGATCCGGTCGACCTCAAACGCAAGAAGGCGATCGAGTTCGGCGCCACCCACACGTATGCGTCGGTCGAGGAAGCCGCCGCCGAACTGCCCGATCTCACGTGGGGCAAGATGGCCCAGGTGTCGATCATCACGGTGGGCGAGATCAAGGGCGAACACATTCAGCAGGCGCTGAGTCTGACCGGCAAGGGCGGGCAGGTGATCGTCACGGGCATGGGCGATTTCACGCAGTCGACCGTGGACCTCAACCTGTTCGAGCTCACTCTGCTCCAGAAGCGAGTCCAGGGAGCGGTGTTCGGCGGCGTCGGCCCCCGCACGCAGATTCCCAAACTCCTCGACCTCTATAGGTCGGGCAACCTCAAGCTCGACGAGCTCGTCACCACCCGCTACCGCCTCGAAGACATCAATCAGGGCTACCAAGACATGTTCGACGGCAAGAACCTGCGTGGTCTCGTCGTCTACTCCGACTCCGACCACTGAAACCGAAGAGGGCACCGATGAAAAATCACGACACTAACTACATCGACGGCAAGTGGACCGTATCGGGCGGAACGACCCGCATTCCCGTCACCAACCCGGCCACCGATGAGGTTATCGCCGAGGTCGTGGGCGGCACGGCGGCCGACGTCGACGCCGCGGTCGCCGCCGCACGGGCGGCATTTCCGGCCTGGTCGGCCGCGCCCGTTGGCGAGCGTGCCGATTACCTCACCGCGATCGCGGGCAAACTGGCCGAGCGTGCCGAGGGCCTGGCCCGCATCGTCTCCTCCGAAATGGGTTGCCCGATCTCCATTTCCCGGGCAGTGCAGTTGCCGCTGCCCATCAACAGTTTCGCCGAGGCGGCGAACATCGTGCGCGACTACGAGTTCGAGAGTGAGTATCGCGGGTCGACCATCGTGCGTGAGCCGTTCGGCGTCCTCGGTGCGATCACACCGTGGAACTACCCACTTCACCAGATCGCGCTGAAAGTGGGGTACGGCCTGGCAGCGGGCAACACCGTCGTCGTCAAGCCGAGCGAGGTCACCCCGCTGTGCGCTATCGCCCTGACTGAGATCGTCGACGAAATCGGCCTGCCGCCAGGTGTTTTCAATGTCGTGTTCGGAACCGGAGCCGAGGTCGGCGAGGCGATCGCCGGGCATGACGACATCGACATCGTCAGCTTCACCGGATCGACAAGGGCGGGCAGGCGAGTGCAGGAGGTGGCCTCCCGTACGGTCAAGCGGGTCTCGCTGGAACTCGGCGGCAAGAGCCCCAACATCATCCTCGATGACGCCGACCTGCAGTCGGCCGTGCCCGCATCGGTGAAGTCGATGATGCTCAACTCCGGTCAGACCTGCTCGGCCCTGACGCGGATGATCGTCCCGCGCGACAAGCTCGAAGAGGTGGAGGCGCTCGCGAAGGCGACCGCCGAGGCATTGCCGGTCGGTGATCCGGCCGAGGACGGAACCGCGCTGGGCCCGTTGTCGTCTCGAGCGCAACAGAAACGCGTGCTCGGCTACATCCGCACGGCGATTGACGAGGGGGCCCGCCTGGTCACCGGCGGTGACACCGATACCGACAGCCCCGGCGCCTTCGTTCGGCCGACCGTGTTCTCCGACGTCACCGAGGACATGACGATCCACAAGGAGGAGGTCTTCGGACCAGTCCTGGCGATCGAGGCCTACGACTCCGAAGACGATGCGGTGCGCATCGCCAACGCCACGGATTACGGCCTGGCAGGCGCGGTCTGGTCCGGTTCGCCCGAGCGCGCCGAGAAGATCGCGCGCCGGATCCGCGCCGGCCAGGTGCAGATCAACGCAGGCGCGTTCAATGCCAACGCACCGTTCGGCGGATACAAGCAGTCCGGAAATGGGCGTGAGGCCGGGGTATTCGGGCTCGAGGAGTTCCTCGAGGTCAAGTCGATCCAGCGCTGACCTGCCACAGGAAGGAGAACACGGATGCCCCTTGAACCTGTGACGCAGGCACTGCTGACCCAACTGGCCGAGACACGAGACCCCCCGATGCACGAGGGCACGCCCGCGATGGCCCGGATGGCGGGACCGATCTTCGCTGGCATGAGCGGACGCGGACCCGAGGTGGCGGCGGTGCGAAACCTGAAACTCGAAGGTGAGGACGGCGGGAAGTTCCGGGTCCGGGTTCTCGTCCCCGAGGGCGAGTCCCGCTCGGTGATCGTGTATTTCCACGGTGGCGGCTGGGTCATCGGCGACATCGACCTGCAGTACGACCACCTTGCCCGCGACCTCGCGAACCGCACCCGCTCGACAGTGGTGCTGGTGAACTACCGCAAGGCGCCCGAGCACCGGTTCCCGACCGCGATCAAGGACAGTTGGATCGGGTTGTCTTGGGCCGCAGAGCATTCGGCGGAGTTCGCGCCCGCAGGTGCGCCGCTGATCGTGGCCGGGGACAGCGCAGGCGGAAATATCGCCGCGGTGATGACGTTGTGGGCGCGTGACCGGCACGGGCCGCGCATCGACTACCAGGCACTGGTGTATCCAGTCACCGACTGTGACCTGAACCGGCCGTCGTATCACGCGCCGGAGAATCAGCTGCTCCTCAGCCGCGACACGATGGTCTGGTTCTGGGGGCACTACCTTCCCGACGAGACGGCACGTACGAGCCCGGACGCGTCGCCCTTGCGGGCGGCCAGCCTCGCCGGCCTGCCACCGGCACTCATCTATGTCGCCGAGTACGACCCACTACACGACGACGGCGTCGCCTACGCGACGGCACTCGCGCAAGCCGGGGTCGCGGTGACCCTCGAAGAGGCCGCCGGCCAGATGCACGGGTACTTCCAGATGGCCAACATCCTGCCGGGCTACCAGACCGGAATCGCGCTCGTCGCCGATCACATCGCGACGTTCATCACCGCGCGCCGCCCGGTTACCAGCGGAAAGGCGGTGTGAGCGGTGGCCGACCGGGACGTGATCATCATCGGCGCCGGATTCGCCGGCCTGTATCAGCTCTACAAGTTGCGCGACCTCGGCTTCGATGCGCACATCGTCGAGGCCGGGCCGGAGGTGGGCGGTACCTGGTACTGGAACCGTTATCCGGGAGCGCGTTGTGACATCGAATCGATCGAGTACTCATACTCGTTCGACCCCGAACTGCAGCAGTCGTGGAACTGGACCGAACGCTACGCGGCCCAGCCCGAGTTGCTGTCCTACGCCAAACACGTTGCCGACCGCTACGGCCTGCGCCGCGACATCACCTTCGACACCCGTGTCGTCGCAATGGAATTCAACGACACGAATAACGAGTGGACGGTGACGACGGACAGCGGCGCGCACATCACCGCGACATTCGTTGTCGCGGCGACCGGATGTCTGTCGAAACCGCTGGTGCCGTCCTTCGACGGACAGGGCGATTTCGCCGGCAACATCTATTGGACCTGGGACTGGCCCGAGGACGGAGTCGATCTCGCAGGCAAGCGTGTCGGCGTCGTGGGCACGGGATCCTCTGGGGTGCAGACGATCACCGCTATCGCCCCGGTGGTCGGAGCGCTGACCGTATTCCAGCGGACACCGCCGTACGCCGTCCCGGCGCAGAACCGCCCGATCGCCGACGAGCTCGCCGACGTCAAACAGCGCTATCCCGAGTTCCGGGAAGTCAGCCGGCTTTCGCGGGGCGGCGCGCAGTGTGGTGACGGTGCCGGGCTGCCCCCGTTCTTCGGTGACCTCGACAGCGACGCCGCGCATGGCGAGCTTCACCGCCGTTGGGACGACGGAGGACTGTGTTTCCAGCAGTCGTTCTACGACCTGCTGCTGGACCCCGCGGCCAACGAGACGGCCGCCGAATACGTGCGCGGCCGGATCCGGCAGAAGGTCGCCGATCCCGAGCTCGCCGAGAAGCTCACGCCGCGTGACTACCCGATCGCGGCGAAGCGGCTGTGCGTCGACACCGGCTATTACGAGGTCTACAACCAGGACAACGTGACGCTGGTCGACCTCAACGAGGAACCCCTACGCCGGATCACCGAGCGGGGCATTCTCGCGGGCAACACCGAGCACGAGTTCGACGTGATCGTTCTCGCCACCGGCTTCGACGCCATGACCGGCGCGCTGAACGCGATCGACATCCGCGCGGTCGACGGTGACGGCACCACCCGCACGCTGCGCGACAAGTGGGCCGACGGACCCCGGACCTATCTGGGGTTGATGTCGGCAGGTTTCCCGAATCTGTTCACCGTCACCGGGCCGCAGAGTCCGTCGGTGCTGTCCAACATGCTGACCTCGATCGAGTACCACGTCGACTGGATCAGTGCAGCCTTGGTGCACCTGCGCGACCACGGACTCAACCGGATGGAACCCGACCCCGCCGCCGAGGACAACTGGGTCAACATCACCAACGACACCGCCGATCTCACCCTGCTACCGCAGGCGGCGTCCTGGTACATGGGCGCCAACGTGCCGGGCAAACGACGGGTGTTCCTGCCGTTCGTCGGCGGCGTCGGGGTGTACAAGCAGATCGGCGACGGCGTTGCCGTTGCCGGCTACCACGGGTTCGAGATGGCCTGATCAGCGGCGCTGCGCCTGCAGGAGCCAGAATGTGGCCTGCGCATCGATGTGCGGCAGCGTTGTCACCTCGCTCGAGAGTGAGGTGATGTCCCAGCCGGCGTCGCCGAGCGTCGTGCGCAGCGTTTCCTCGGACACGGCCGGCGCCTCCCAGTCCGGCTGCTGCAGGTTGGCGTCGGAGAACGCGCCGAGCAGCAATGTCGCACCCGGCCGGGTGGCCCGGTGCACGGCGGCCGCGTAATTGCGCTTCCCGTCGTCGTCGAGGCAGTGATACATCCCGCTGTCGATCACGGTGTCGAACACGTCGTCGTACCCGTCGAGGCGCGTGGCGTCGGACACCGCGAACGTGATCTGCACGCCCGCGTCGGACGCGCGGCGCTCGGCGGTGATCAGCGCCGTCGGGGAGATGTCGAGTGCGGTCACCCGGTGACCCTGCTGCGCGAGATAGATCGCATTGTCACCAAGACCGCAGCCGATGTCGAGCACATGACCGTGCACGAGGCCGGCCTCGGCCCAGGCGACGACATTTTCTTTCGGCGCCTTGGTATCCCAGGGCGGCGTGGTGATCGGCGGCACACCTTCGGCGGGGCTTTCGCCGCGGTACAGCGCATCGAAGTCGAACGGGGAACCGGGGGATGTCATTTTCGTCAGGATAGTCGCGCTCTGTTAAGCTGCCCGGCAGTTCGACGTCCTTTAACGATCCGTCCAGAGAGGCGGAGAAGGAGGTCAGGGTCTCACCATGGGCTCTTCAGGTACCGACCGGGAATTGCTGTCCGCGGCGGACGTCGGCCGGACAATTTCCCGCATCGCCCATCAGATCATCGAGAAGACCGCGCTGGACGATCCCGCGGAGCGGGCGCGCGTGGTGTTGCTGGGCATCCCGACCCGCGGCGTGATCCTCGCCACGCGGCTGGCCGACAAGATCAACGAGTTCGCCGGTGTCGAACTGCCGCACGGCGCGCTCGACATCACGCTCTACCGCGACGACCTCAACTTCAAACCGCCGCGTCCGCTCGCGTCGACCTCCATCCCGGCCGGCGGCATCGACGACGCCGTGGTCATCCTCGTCGACGATGTCCTCTACTCGGGTCGGTCGGTGCGCTCGGCGCTCGACGCCTTGCGCGACATCGGCCGGCCGCGCAGCGTTCAGCTGGCCGTACTCGTCGATCGCGGCCACCGCGAGCTGCCCATCCGCGCCGACTACGTCGGCAAGAACGTGCCGACCTCCCGTAGTGAGAGCGTCCACGTGCTGCTGTCCGAGCATGACGACCGTGATGGGGTGGTGATATCCAAGTGAGTGCTCGGCATTTGTTGTCAGCCGCGGATCTCTCCCGCGACGACGCTACCGCGATCCTCGACGACGCCGACCGTTTCCGCGAGGCGCTGCTTGGCCGTGAGGTCAAGAAGCTACCCACGCTGCGCGGCCGCACGATCATCACGATGTTCTACGAGAACTCGACGCGCACCCGGGTGTCGTTCGAGGTCGCGGGCAAGTGGATGAGCGCGGACGTGATCAACGTCAGCGCCTCGGGATCGTCGGTGGCCAAGGGCGAATCACTGCGCGACACCGCGCTGACACTGCGGGCGGCCGGTGCCGACGCGCTCATCATCCGCCACCCGGCCTCGGGTGCCGCGCAGCAGCTCGCCGAGTGGACTGTTGAGGACGACGGCGGCGGCCCCAGCGTGATCAACGCGGGTGACGGCACACATGAGCACCCGACCCAGGCTCTGCTCGACGCGTTGACGATCCGCCAGCGGCTCGGCACCGTCGAGGGCAAGCGCGTCGTGATCGTGGGCGATGTCCTGCACAGCCGCGTGGCGCGGTCGAATGTGTCGCTGTTGGCCACCCTGGGGGCCGAAGTGGTGCTGGTCGCGCCGCCCACACTGTTGCCGACGGGCGTCGCCGACTGGCCGGTCTCGGTGTCCTACGACCTCGATGCCGAACTGCCCGCCGCCGACGCGGTGTTGATGCTGCGCGTACAGGCCGAACGGATGAACGGCGCGTTCTTCCCGTCGGCGCGCGAGTACTCGGTTCGTTACGGGCTGTCCGAGAAGCGGCAGGCCATGCTGCCGGACCGTGCGGTGGTACTGCACCCCGGCCCGATGCTGCGCGGGATGGAGATCGCCTATCCGGTGGCCGACTCATCGCAATCAGCGGTACTGCAACAGGTTTCGAATGGCGTCCACGTGCGGATGGCGGTGCTGTTCCATCTGCTGGTCGGCGCAGACCGGGAGGCGATCAGCGCATGACGACCGCGCAGAGCAGACGTAACACGGTTCTCATCCGCGGGGTGCGGCTCTACGGCGAAGGCAAGCCCGTCGACGTGTTGGTCGACGACGGTCAGATCGCCGAAATCGGTGCCGGACTGGCGATCCCGGACGCGGCCGAGGTCATCGACGCCACCGGACACGTGCTGTTGCCCGGGTTCGTCGACCTGCACACCCATCTGCGCGAGCCTGGCCGCGAATACGCCGAGGATATCGAAACCGGCTCTGCAGCAGCGGCATTGGGTGGATACACCGCCGTGTTCGCGATGGCCAACACCGATCCGGTCGCCGACTCCGCCGTCGTCACCGACCATGTGTGGAATCGCGGCCAACAGGTCGGCCTCGTCGACGTGCACCCCGTTGGTGCGGTGACCGTGGGGCTTGAGGGCAAGCAGCTCACCGAGATGGGGCTGATGGCAGCAGGCGTCGGCCAGGTGCGGATGTTCTCCGATGACGGGGTGTGCGTGGACGATCCGCTGGTGATGCGCCGGGCGCTGGAGTACGCCACCGGGCTGGGAGTGCTCATCGCCCAGCATGCCGAGGAGCCGCGGCTGACTGTCGGCGCGGTAGCGCACGAGGGCCCCAACGCCGCCAAGTTGGGCCTCGCGGGCTGGCCGCGTTCTGCCGAGGAGTCGATCGTCGCCCGCGACGCGATCCTGGCCCGTGACGCGGGGGCCCGCGTGCACATCTGCCACGCATCCACCGCAGGCACCGTCGAATTGCTGAAATGGGCCAAGGCGCAGGGAATTTCGATCACCGCCGAGGTGACACCGCACCATCTGCTGCTGGACGACACCCGGCTCGCGAGCTATGACGGGCGCAACCGCGTCAACCCGCCATTACGGGAATCCAGCGACGCCGAGGCGCTGCGCCAGGCACTGGCCGGCGGCGTCATCGACTGCGTGGCCACCGACCACGCACCGCACGCCGACCACGAGAAGTGCTGTGAATTCTCCGTGGCCCGCCCTGGCATGCTCGGCCTGCAGACCGCGTTGTCGGTCGTGGTGGAGACGATGGTCCGTCCTGGCCTGCTCGACTGGCGCGGTGTGGCCAAGGTGATGAGTGAGGCGCCTGCGGCCATCGTCGGGCTGCCCGATCAGGGCAGGCCACTGGAGGTGGGGGAGCCGGCCAACCTGACGGTGATCGATCCGGACGCCACCTGGACCGTGGCAGGCACCGAATTGGCGAGCCGCTCCGACAACACGCCGTTCGAGTCGATGGAGTTGCCCGCCACCGTGACCGCGACGTTGTTGCGGGGTCGGATCACGGCGCGTCACGGGAAGTGTGAACAGTGAACACCCCCACGCTGATCGCCTCACTCGTCATGGCTGCGGTGCTCGCACTGCTGATCGCGTTTTTCATCCGGCAGATGATGCGCGGCTGGCTGCACCGGGCCCAGCGGCAGGCCGAGCTCATCGGCACCCTTCCCGCGCTGCCCGACACCGTCGGGCAGGCGACTGTCGCGGCGACCAAAGGCCTTTACGTGGGCAGCACGCTGGTGCCGCACTGGAACGACAAGGTCGCCGCGGGCGATCTGGGGTTTCGTGCCAAGGCGGTGCTCACGCGGTACCCCGAGGGCATCATGATGCAACGCAGTGGGGCCGGGCCGATCTGGATTCCGACCGAGTCCATCACCGCGATCCGAACCGAGCGTGGCATCGCGGGCAAAGCGCTCACCCATGACGGCATTCTCGCGATCCGGTGGCGATTGCCGTCGGGCGCCGAAATCGACACCGGCTTCCGCGCGGACAACCGCGCCGAAATCGACCGCTGGCTGGAGGAAAAAGCATGACAACGCGCAATCAGGCCGTCTTGGTGCTCGAGGACGGTCGCGTCTTCTCCGGCACCACATTCGGCGCCATCGGCCAGACGCTGGGCGAAGCGGTGTTCTCCACCGGTATGTCGGGCTACCAGGAAACGCTGACCGATCCGAGCTACCACGGCCAGATCGTCGTGGCGACCGCGCCGCAGATCGGTAACACCGGCTGGAACCGCGAGGACGGCGAAAGCCGTGGCGACAAGATCTGGGTCGCGGGGTACGCGGTCCGCGATCCTTCGCCACGCGCGTCGAACTGGCGGGCCAACGGCACGTTGGACGACGAGCTCGTCGCGCAGGGCATCGTGGGTGTCGCCGGTATCGACACCAGGGCGGTGGTGCGCCACCTGCGCACCCGGGGGTCGATGAAGGCGGGCGTGTTCAGCGGCGACGCGCTGGCCGAACCCGATGAACTGCTGGAGCGTGTGCGCAGCCAACCGTCGATGCTCGGGGCGAATCTGGCAGGCGAGGTCAGCACCGAAGCCACCTACGTGGTGGAGCCTGAAGGCTCACAACGCTTCACGGTCGCGGCCGTCGACCTCGGCATCAAGACCAACACCCCGCGCAACTTCGCGCGCCGTGGCATCCGCAGCCATGTGCTGCCCTCGTCGGTGACCTTCGAACAGATCGCCGACCTCAAGCCCGACGGGGTGTTCCTGTCGAACGGGCCGGGCGATCCGGCGACCGCCGACCACATCGTCGAGGTCACGCGCGAGGTGCTCGGCGCCGGGATCCCGTTGTTCGGCATCTGTTTCGGCAACCAGATCCTCGGCCGGGCGCTGGGCCGGTCCACCTACAAGATGGTGTTCGGCCATCGCGGCATCAACATCCCGGTGATCGACCACATCACCGGACGTGTCGCGATCACCGCGCAGAACCACGGTTTCGCGCTGGAAGGCGAAGCCGGAGAGACGTTCGACACCCCGTTCGGCGCTGCCGAGGTGAGCCACACCTGCGCGAACGACGGTGTCGTGGAAGGTATCCGGCTGGCCAACGGCCGGGCGTTCTCGGTGCAGTACCACCCCGAGGCGGCGGCGGGCCCGCACGATGCCAACTACCTGTTCGACCAGTTCGTCGACCTCATGGCGGGGGAGAAGTGATGATCTGCTCGGCGAGCGACCACTTTTGTACGGATTTTCGCGGCGTGTCGTGTGCAGACACGCTCGCTCGCGGTGAGGGGAACCAGTAATGCCACGTCGCTCTGATCTCAACCATGTGCTGGTCATCGGGTCGGGCCCGATCGTGATCGGCCAGGCCTGCGAGTTCGACTACTCGGGCACCCAGGCGTGCCGTGTCCTGCGTGCCGAGGGCCTTCAGGTGAGCCTGGTCAACTCGAACCCGGCGACGATCATGACCGACCCCGAGTTCGCCGATCACACCTATGTCGAACCCATCACGGCCGCGTTCGTCGAGAAGGTCATCGCCCAGCAGGCCGAGCGTGGCAACAAGATCGACGCGGTGCTCGCCACACTCGGCGGGCAGACCGCGCTGAACACCGCAGTTGCACTGCATGAGGGCGGTGTGCTGGAGCGCTACGACGTCGAACTCATCGGCGCCGACTTCGAGGCGATCCAGCGCGGCGAGGACCGGCAGAAGTTCAAGGACATCGTGGCGAAGGTCGGCGGTGAATCCGCCCGCAGCCGCGTGTGTTTCACGATGGACGAGGTTCGGGACACGGTCGAGGAACTCGGCCTGCCCGTTGTGGTGCGGCCCAGCTTCACGATGGGCGGGCTCGGTTCGGGCATGGCGTACTCGGCTGAGGACGTCGAGCGGATGGCCGGCGACGGGCTCGCCGCATCACCGTCCGCCAACGTGCTGATCGAGGAATCGATCTACGGCTGGAAGGAATTCGAGCTCGAGCTCATGCGCGACGGCCGTGACAACGTCGTGGTGGTGTGCTCGATCGAGAACTTCGACCCGATGGGTGTGCACACCGGCGATTCGGTGACCGTGGCACCGGCGATGACGCTCACCGACCGCGAGTACCAGAAGATGCGCGACCTCGGCATCGCGATCCTGCGCGAGGTCGGCGTCGACACCGGCGGCTGCAACATTCAGTTCGCGGTCAACCCGAAGGACGGGCGGCTCATCGTCATCGAGATGAACCCGCGTGTGTCGCGGTCCTCGGCGCTGGCCTCCAAGGCAACGGGCTTTCCGATCGCGAAGATCGCCGCGAAGCTGGCCATCGGTTACACGCTCGACGAGATCCTCAACGACATCACCAAGGAAACGCCTGCCTGTTTCGAGCCGACCCTCGACTACGTCGTGGTCAAGGCGCCGCGGTTCGCGTTCGAGAAGTTCCCCGGCGCCGACGCCACTCTGACGACGACGATGAAGTCGGTCGGCGAGGCGATGTCGCTGGGCCGCAACTTCGTCGAGGCGCTCGGCAAGGTGATGCGGTCGCTGGAGACCAGCCGCGCCGGATTCTGGACGGCCCCGGACCCGGACCTCTCGGTCGACGAGGTGCTGACCAACCTGCGGACGCCGATGGACGGCCGGATCTACGACATCGAGCTCGCCCTGCGGCTCGGCGCATCCGTCGAACAGGTCGCCGAAGCCTCCGGCGTCGACCCCTGGTTCGTCGAGCAGATCGCCGGACTCGTCGAGCTGCGCGCAGAGCTGATCGACGCGCCGGTGCTCGACGAGGAGCTGTTGCGCCGGGCCAAGCACAGCGGCCTGTCCGACCGCCAGATCTCAGCCCTGCGACCGGAACTGGCCGGCGAGTCCGGCGTACGCGCACTGCGCCAACGGCTCGGTATCCACCCGGTGTTCAAGACCGTCGACACGTGCGCCGCGGAGTTCGACGCGAAGACGCCGTACCACTACAGCAGCTACGAACTCGACCCGGCGGCCGAGACCGAGGTGGCCCCGCAGGCCGAGAAACCCAAGGTGCTGATCCTCGGCTCGGGACCGAACCGCATCGGGCAGGGCATCGAATTCGACTACAGCTGCGTGCATGCGGCGACGACGTTGAGTCAGGCCGGTTTCGAGACGGTGATGGTCAACTGCAATCCCGAGACGGTCTCCACCGACTATGACACCGCGGACCGGCTGTACTTCGAACCACTCACGTTCGAGGACGTGCTTGAGGTCTATCACGCCGAATCCGTGTCCGGCGAGGGTGGTCCTGGCGTCGTCGGCGTCATCGTGCAGCTCGGCGGACAGACTCCGCTCGGCCTGGCCAAACGCCTTGAGGATGCCGGTGTTCCGATCGTCGGCACCAGCCCCAAGGCGATCGACCTGGCCGAGGACCGCGGCGCATTCGGTGAGGTGCTCACCACGGCCGGCCTGCCCGCGCCGCGGTTCGGCACCGCCACGAGCTTCGAGCAGGCTCGCCGCATCGCCGCCGACATCGGCTACCCGGTGCTCGTGCGGCCGTCGTACGTGCTCGGCGGACGCGGCATGGAGATCGTCTACGACGAGCAGACCCTGCAGGGCTACATCACCCGGGCCACGCAACTGTCGCCGGAACATCCCGTGCTCGTCGACCGGTTCCTGGAAGACGCCATCGAGATCGACGTCGACGCACTGTGCGACGGAACCGAGGTCTACATCGGCGGCATCATGGAGCACATCGAGGAAGCGGGTATCCACTCGGGTGATTCGGCGTGTGCGCTCCCGCCGGTGACGCTGGGCCGCAGCGACATCGAAGCGGTGCGCCGCGCCACCGAGGCGATCGCGCACGGCATCGGCGTGGTCGGGTTGCTCAACGTCCAGTACGCGCTCAAGGACGACGTGCTCTATGTTCTGGAGGCCAATCCCCGGGCGAGCCGCACGGTGCCGTTCGTGTCCAAGGCCACTGCGGTTCCGTTGGCCAAGGCCTGCGCCCGGGTGATGCTGGGCGCCACCGTCGCACAGCTGCGCGACGAAGGTCTGCTGCCGGAGACGGGCGACGGCGCGCACATTCCGCGCAATGCCCCGGTGGCAGTCAAGGAGGCGGTGCTGCCGTTCCACCGGTTCCGCAGAGCCGATGGCGCGCAGGTCGATTCGCTGCTCGGGCCGGAGATGAAGTCGACCGGCGAGGTGATGGGTATCGACCACGACTTCGGCACGGCCTTCGCCAAGAGCCAGACCGCGGCGTACGGATCGTTGCCCGCCGACGGGACGGTGTTCGTGTCGGTGGCCAACCGCGACAAACGTTCTCTGGTGTTCCCGGTGAAGCGGCTGGCCGACCTCGGATTCCGGGTGCTGGCCACCGAGGGGACGGCCGAGATGCTGCGCCGCAACGGTATTCCCTGCGACGAGGTGCGCAAGCACTCGGAAGAACCCCGTAACGGCGACGCGCGTCCGTCGGCAGTGGACGCGATCCGGGCCGGCGAGGTCGACATGGTGATCAACACCCCGTACGGCAACTCCGGGCCACGTGTCGACGGGTACGAAATCCGCTCGGCCGCAGTCTCGATGAACATCCCGTGCGTCACCACGGTCCAGGGTGCCTCCGCGGCGGTGCAGGGTATCGAGGCGGGTATTCGCGGCGACATCGGCGTGATGTCACTGCAGGAACTGCACAGCGCGCTGGAATCCCGGTAGCCATGGCCGGTTTTGGGCAGCGGTTGGCCGACGCGGTGTCGGTCCGCGGGCCGTTGTGTCCGGGGATCGACCCGCATCCGGAGCTACTGCGTGCCTGGGACCTGACGGCCGACGCATCCGGCCTGGCCGCGTTCTGCGACATCTGCGTGGCGGCGTTCGCGGACTTCGCGATCGTCAAACCGCAGGTGGCGTTCTTCGAGGCCTACGGTTCGGCCGGCTTCGCGGTGCTCGAACACACGATCGCGGCGTTGCGTGAGGCCGGTGTCCTGGTGCTGGCCGACGCCAAACGGGGAGACATCGGGTCGACGATGGCTGCCTATGCGGCGGCGTGGGCCGGTGATTCGCCGCTCGCGGCCGACGCGGTGACCGCGTCGCCATACCTCGGATTCGGGTCGCTGCAACCGCTGCTGGACACCGCCGCCGAGCACGGACGTGGAGTTTTCGTCCTGGCTGCCACGTCGAATCCCGAAGGTGCGAGCGTGCAGCGCGCGGTCGCCGGGGCGCGTACGGTCGCGCAGTCGATCGTCGACGCGGTTTCCGAGGCCAATCAAGCCGCGGGCCAGGCCGTCGGCTCGGTCGGAGTCGTCGTCGGCGCGACGGTGACCGAACCACCCGATCTCAGCAGGCTGGGCGGCCCGGTCCTGGTGCCGGGAGTCGGTGCCCAGGGCGGCAGGCCGGACGCGCTTGGCGGTCTCGGTGGCGCGAAGACGCTGCTGCCCGCGGTGTCGCGTGAGGTGCTGCGAGCAGGTCCTTCGATCGCCGACCTGCGTGCCGCGGCCGAGCGCATGCGCGACGCGGTCGCCTATCTGGCCTGACGGGCGCGCCGCACCCACACGATCGGCACGGCGAAGATCGTCGCGATCGCAGCCAGCGCACTGCCTGCCAGCAGGAAGAACCCGGTGATGTCGCCGTGGTCGCGGTATTCGTGGATGACCTTCTGGTAAGCCACGTCGGAGTCGGCGCGTTCGAACACGTAGTCGCCGTCGATGGATTCTGGCCGGCGGATCTCGTTGCTCCACCGGGTCAGATAGGTGCCCGACTCCAGATAGGGCCTCAGCGTGTACGCGACCGAATCGGCGGCCACGGGGCCGGCGAACTCCAGTGTGGGTTGTGCACCGGACACCGGGTATGACACCGGATCCATGCGGTGCGCGGCGATCACGTAGAGGTCGACGGCCTGCGGTACTTTCGCAGATCGCGACAACCGCATCGGGTACACCACCTTGTCCGACGCGAACGAGAGTCGAAGCGGCTGCAGGTTTCCGGTGAGCTGAGCTCCCGCGGTGTCGGGCACCAGCTGGATCGCGACGACCTCCCAGCCGTCGGCCACGTACGGCGCGATATTCCGCGCGAGGTCAGGCGGTTGCGGAAAACCGCTGTCGGCCAGCCAGTCCGCCAGCGCAGCGGGATCGTCGGCGGCCAACCGCGTAATTGAGAACGGGCCGATGCGCTGCTGGCCGAGCACGCTGACGTCCGCCCCGGCGGGCGCTCGCTCGGCAGCGCCTTCGGCGGCAGCGAAACCGCCCAGCCAGCCGAACGTCGGCCACCACGAGTCGCGGTACTCGATGCGCGGTGCCGTCAGCCGGGACAACTCCTCGAACACCGCACCATCCCCGGCGGTGACGTGGGACGCGGTGGGCACCGGCATCACCCACGCCGCCTTCTGCGAGCTACCGCGCACGTTGAACGACATCAGGATGTCCTGCGTGGTGCCGTCCCAGGTGATGAGCGCGCGCTCGTCGACGACGGCCGCGCCCTCGTTGTCGGGGATGTAGGCGCCGCAGCCACATGCCCACACCGGTGCCGCGACGTTCGCGCTCAGACCGACGAACACCATGACGACGAGGGCACGCAGAGTCCGGGCCACGCTCAGATCGTATGGCCCGACCCATGTCCGTACGTAGCGCCACGGCGGTGAATCCGCCGGCGAATCGCCGTGGCGCTACGTGCGGCGCGACGTCAGTTGAGTGAAAGTCCTTCGGTCACAGCGGGATCCAGATCCCGAAGAGCCAGAAGCCCCAGTTGTTGAACCCCGGGTTGAAAATCGGGGTGACCCAGTGGCCGTTGTAGTTGAACGGCTGGTGATCGAAGCGGCCCTGGTCGATGCCGCGCCAGGCCAGGTTCGGCGGGGGAGGCGGGGGCGCGTCCCAGTGCCCACCCGGTCCACCAGGACCAGGACCACCCGGCCCACCCGGTCCCGGCCCACCGGGCCCACCAGGCCCTGGCCCACCCGGTCCGCCGGGGCCACCAGGTCCACCCGGCCAGCCGGGGCCACCAGGACCACCTGGACCGCCCGGTCCCTGACAATTACCGAAATCACACGACGGCCGACCGGGTTGCGCTGACGACACCCCGGCGCCGAGCGCCAACGGGGCCGTTCCGAGCGCGACGATGAGGGCGGACGCACAGGTCAGACGCTTGATGTTCATGTCCAGCTTCCCTTCGAACGGGTGAGGTACCCGACCGAGCGAAGGCTATTTAGCCCACCTGTGTATTTCCTTTGTGTGGGTTAGGTGACCGCTAGGCGCCACGACCGGTTGTTTTTGACGTGCTCGTTACCCTCCGACACGCCCGACACGCCGTGACCAGCGAAAATTTTCTCGTGACGGCCGGATGGCGGGGGCTTGCCGGTGGTCGAAGCGGTGGCGGTCCGGCCGGCGGCCGAACCTGACCCGCCCGAAAACCCTTGACCTGCAGTGATATCCGAGAATTTGGGCTGATTCGGCCGCATCGGCTCGCTCGGCGGACGCGATTTCGGCGGGGCGCCGGAGCGCACTACACGCTGGGCTTTTAGCGCCGTAACCAGGGGGTGGGGTTAGCTTTCGTCGGCTGGCGTGGGTACGGTCGTCGTCGCTGGCTGGTTTGCACTCCAGCCGAACAAAACAAGTGATGGCCAAAGAAGTAACTGCCAGGAGACGGAGGAACCCGTGGCCCTTCCCCAGTTGACCGACGAACAGCGCGCGGCAGCGTTGGAGAAGGCTGCTGCCGCACGTCGAGCACGAGCCGAGCTCAAGGATCGGCTCAAGCGCGGCGGCACCAACCTCAAGCAGGTGCTCACCGACGCCGAGACCGACGAGGTCTTGGGCAAGATGAAGGTCTCCGCTCTGCTGGAGGCCCTGCCCAAGGTCGGCAAGGTCAAGGCTCAGGAGATCATGACCGAGCTGGAAATCGCCCCGACCCGCCGCCTGCGTGGCCTCGGCGACCGTCAGCGCAAGGCCCTGCTGGAGAAGTTCGACCAGTCCTAAGGCGCAGAGGTTGAGCGCCGGCCGGGGGGCCGGACATCGCGCGGCCAACGAGCCTGTCTCCAAGGCTCCTGTCGTGGTGTTGTCCGGTCCCTCTGCCGTCGGGAAGTCCACCGTGGTCCGCTGCCTGCGGGAACGGCTTCCCGACCTGTATTTCTCGGTCTCGGTCACCACGAGAGCCCCACGGCCGGGAGAAATCGACGGTGTTGATTACACCTTCGTCTCGCCCGAACGGTTCCAACAGTTGATCGATGACGGAGCACTGCTCGAATGGGCGGAGATCCACGGCGGTCTGCACCGCTCCGGAACGCCCGCCCAGCCCGTGCGGGACGCGACGAACGCAGGCCGACCGGTGCTGATCGAGGTCGACCTCGCCGGCGCCAGGGCCGTCAAGCAGGCGATGCCGGAGGTGATTTCGGTCTTCCTAGCGCCGCCGAGCTGGGATGAACTGGTCAGCCGACTGTCCGGGCGCGGCACCGAGACGCCCGAGGCGATGGCGAGGCGGCTGGACACCGCCAGGGCCGAGATGGCTGCCCAGTCCGACTTTGACCAGGTCGTGGTGAACCGTCAGTTGGATTCGGCGTGCGCCGAATTGGTATCCTTGCTGGTGGCCAGCAGATGACTGACTGCGCCGGGTCCCAGATTTTCGGGTCCGCGAGCCACCAGCACGCTGTTCACCCGCATTTTCGCCATAACCGCCAGGAGACTTTTTCGTGAGCACCCCGCACGCCGACACGCAGCTGACCGCTGTGGACGACCTGGGTATCGATTCGTCCGGTGTCAGCGCCTACGACACGCCGCTGGGCATCACCAATCCGCCCATCGACGAGTTGCTGGACCGCGCGTCGAGCAAGTACGCGCTGGTGATCTACGCCGCCAAGCGAGCACGCCAGATCAACGATTACTACAACCAGCTCGGTGACGGCATCCTCGAGTACGTCGGTCCGCTGGTCGAACCCGGCCTGCAGGAGAAGCCGCTGTCGATCGCACTGCGCGAGATCCACGAGGACCTGCTCGAGCACACCGAGGGCGAGTAGCCAGGCCGGGGCCGGCTCGTGAGCGCACGTAAGCGAATCGTCGTCGGCGTGGCCGGCGGCATTGCCGCCTACAAGGCGTGCACCGTCGTCCGTCAACTCACCGAGCTCGGGCACTCCGTCCGCGTCGTCCCCACCGAATCCGCGTTGCGCTTCATCGGAGCCGCGACGTTCGAAGCTCTCTCGGGCCACCCGGTGCACACCGGGGTCTTCGACGATGTGCACGAGGTTCCGCATGTCCGGATCGGGCAGGAAGCCGACCTCGTCGTGGTGGCGCCCGCCACCGCGGATCTGTTGGCCCGCGCCGTCGCGGGCCGGGCCGACGATCTGCTGACCGCCACGCTGCTCACGGCGCGATGTCCGGTGCTGTTCGCCCCGGCCATGCACACCGAGATGTGGTTCCATCCGGCGACCCGTGAGAACGTCGCCACCTTGCGCCGTCGCGGCTCGGTCGTCCTCGAGCCTGCCTCTGGCCGGCTCACCGGTGCCGACAGTGGCGCGGGCCGGCTGCCGGAGGCCGAGGAGATCACCACGCTCGCCGGCTTGCTACTCGAGCGCGGCGATGCGCTGCCCTACGACCTGTCCGGGGTGAAGGCGCTGGTGACCGCGGGCGGCACGCGCGAACCCATCGATCCTGTGCGGTTCATCGGCAATCGGAGTTCCGGCAAGCAGGGCTATGCCATGGCTCGCGTGCTCGCACAGCGCGGTGCCGATGTGACGTTGATCGCCGGCAACACCGCGGGCCTGATCGATCCCGCCGGGGTCGACGTCGTGCACATCGGCTCGGCGACCCAACTGCGTGACGCGGTGTCCAAGCATGCCCCCGACGCCAACATCCTGGTGATGGCGGCCGCGGTTGCCGACTTCCGGCCTGCGCACGTCGCCACCGCCAAGATCAAGAAGGGCGCCTCCGAGCCGAGCTCGATCGATCTCGTTCGCAACGACGACGTGCTCGCCGCCGCGGTCCGGGCCCGCGCCGACGGTGAATTGCCAAACATGCGCGCGATCGTCGGATTCGCGGCAGAGACCGGCGACGCCAACGGCGACGTGTTGTTCCACGCCCGCGCAAAGCTCAAGCGCAAGGGCTGCGACCTACTGGTCGTCAATGCGGTGGGCGAGAACCGCGCGTTCGAAGTGGACCACAACGACGGTTGGTTGCTGAGCGCCGACGGGTCCGAGGCAGCACTCGAGCACGGGTCGAAGACACTCATGGCCACCCGTATCGTGGATGCGATTGCGGCGTTCCTGCAGAACCACGGCAGGTGATATCCGGTGATCACATCAAGGTGCGGGTAAGGCTTGCGCGATTGCGTCCCACACGCTTGGGTGCAACTGGGCGAGGATATACTTCGCATGACTAAATAGTTTGGTAGGCTTCGTACGGGTTTGACGGAAGGATGCGGACCGTGAGCAAAGGTCGCCTGTTTACCAGTGAGTCGGTAACCGAAGGGCACCCCGACAAGATCTGTGACGCGATCAGCGACTCTGTGCTCGACGCGCTGCTGGAGCAGGATCCCAAGTCGCGGGTCGCGGTGGAGACCCTGGTCACCACCGGTCAGGTGCACGTCGCGGGCGAGGTCACGACCTCCGCCTATGCCGACATCCCCAAGATTGTGCGAGACCGCATCCTGGAGATCGGCTACGACTCGTCCACCAAGGGCTTCGACGGCGCGTCCTGCGGCGTCAACATCGCCATCGGCGCGCAGTCGCCCGACATCGCGCAGGGCGTCGACACCGCACACGAGACCCGGGTCGAAGGCAAGGCCGACCCGCTGGACCTGCAGGGCGCCGGCGATCAGGGCCTGATGTTCGGCTACGCCATCAGCGACACCCCCGAGCTCATGCCGCTGCCGATCGCGCTGGCGCACCGCCTGGCCCGCCGGCTCACCGAGGTGCGCAAGAACGGCGTGCTGGATTACCTGCGCCCGGACGGCAAGACCCAGGTCACGATCCAGTACGACGGCCGCACACCGGTCCGGTTGGACACCGTGGTGCTGTCGACTCAGCACGCCGACGGCATCGACCTCGAGGCGACGCTGACACCTGACATCCGCGAGAAGGTCGTCAACACCGTGCTCGCCGACCTCGGCCACGAGACGCTCGACACCTCCGACTACCGCCTCCTGGTCAACCCGACGGGCAAGTTCGTGTTGGGCGGCCCGATGGGCGACGCCGGCCTGACCGGTCGCAAGATCATCGTCGACACCTACGGCGGCTGGGCCCGCCACGGTGGCGGCGCCTTCTCCGGCAAGGATCCGTCAAAGGTGGACCGTTCGGCCGCGTACGCGATGCGCTGGGTGGCAAAAAACGTGGTCGCAGCCGGGCTGGCGGAGCGCGTCGAGGTCCAGGTTGCCTATGCGATCGGCAAGGCGGCCCCGGTCGGCCTGTTCGTCGAGACCTTCGGCAGCGAGACCGTCGACCCGGCCCGCATCGAGAAGGCCATCAGCAGTGTGTTCGATCTGCGCCCCGGCGCGATCATCCGCGACCTCGACCTGTTGCGCCCGATCTACGCGCAGACCGCGGCCTACGGCCACTTCGGCCGTACCGATGTCGAGCTGCCGTGGGAGCAGACCAACAAGGTCGACGAGCTCAAGGCTTCGGTCTAGCCCGACCGCCGAGCAGACGCGAATGTCCCCGCACGCACGG
>NZ_JBONDW010000020.1:0-144616 GCF_054919535.1 Mycobacterium venezuelense | reverse complement strand
GGAACAGGAAGGCCGGCTACGTGCAGACGGCGCCGACCGCGGCCGAGCCGACCAGCTTGGTGTACTTGGCCAGCACGCCGGTGGTGTAGCGCGGGGGCAACGGCTCGAAACCTTCCTTGCGAGCTTCGAATTCGGCCGGGTCGACGAGCACGTCGAGCGTGCCTTTGGCGACGTCGAGCCGGATCCGGTCACCGTCACGCAGGAAGGCGATCGGGCCGCCGTCGACGGCCTCGGGCGCCACGTGGCCGACGCACAGTCCGGTGGTGCCGCCGGAGAACCGGCCGTCGGTCATCAGCAGCACGTCCTTACCGAGCCCGGCGCCCTTGATCGCGCCGGTGATGGCCAGCATCTCGCGCATGCCGGGACCGCCCTTGGGACCCTCGTAGCGGATGACGACGACATCGCCCGCGGTGATGGTGCCGTCCTCCAGCGCGTCCATCGCGGCCCGCTCGCGATCGAAAACCCTTGCGGTGCCTTCGAACACGTCGGAGTCGAATCCGGCGGACTTGACCACGGCACCCTCGGGGGCCAGCGACCCGCCGAGGATCGTGATGCCGCCGGTCGGGTGGATCGGGTCGGCGAGCGCACGCAGCACCTTGCCGTCGGGATCCGGCGGGGCGATGTGCTCGAGATTCTCGGCCATGGTCTTGCCCGTCACGGTCAGACAATCACCGTGCAGCAGACCGGCATCGAGCAGGGCCTTCATCACCACGGGCACGCCGCCGATGCGGTCGACGTCGAACATCACGTGCTTGCCGAACGGCTTGACGTCGGCCAGGTGCGGAACCTTGGAACCGACGCGGATGAAGTCGTCGAGCGTGAGCTTCACGCCGGCCTCGTAGGCGATCGCCAGCAGATGCAGCACGGCGTTGGTGGATCCGCCGAAGGCCATCACGACCGCGATCGCGTTCTCGAAGGCCTCCTTGGTCAGGATGTCGCGCGCGGTGATGCCACGGCGCAGCAGCTCGACGACGGCCATACCGCTCTTGCGGGCGTAGCCGTCACGACGGCGGTCGGTGGCCGGGGGAGCGGCGCTGCCGGGCAGAGACATGCCGAGCGCCTCGGCGGCTGAGGCCATGGTGTTCGCGGTGTACATACCGCCGCAGGCACCTTCGCCGGGACAGATGGCGCGCTCGATCGTGTCGACGTCTTCGCGCGACATCAGGCCGCGGGCACACGCGCCGACCGCCTCGAACGCGTCGATGATCGTGACGTCCTTTTCGGTGCCGTCCGACAGTTTGGCCTTGCCGGGCAGGATCGATCCGGCATAGAGGAACACGCTGGCCAGGTCGAGCCGCGCGGCGGCCATCAACATGCCGGGCAGTGACTTGTCGCAGCCGGCCAGCAGCACCGAGCCGTCCAGGCGCTCAGCCTGCATGACGGTCTCGACGCTGTCGGCGATCACCTCACGGCTCACCAACGAGAAGTGCATGCCTTCGTGGCCCATCGAGATGCCGTCGGACACCGAGATCGTGCCGAACTCCATCGGGAAGCCGCCGGCCTCGAACACGCCTTCCTTCACGGCCTTGGCCAGGCGGTCGAGCGAGAGGTTGCACGGCGTGATCTCGTTCCACGACGACGCGACGCCGATCTGGGGTTTGGCGAAGTCCTCGTCACCCATGCCTACCGCGCGCAGCATTCCGCGGGCAGCGGCCTTTTCCAGGCCGTCGGTGACGTCGCGACTGCGGGGCTTGATATCGGGTTTGGCATCTGAGGGCGCAGAAGACATAGCTGCAAGTATGCCCCCGGGCGTTTACCCCGGCCAAACCGATATGCATACCCCGGTGGGGTACCGGTATGCTGATGTGATAACGCGACGACAATGAGGCGGATGGTGGAACGTGGCTGACGAGTCGGTACTGCATGGCTACTCGCCGCAGAAAGAAAACTACGCGAAGCGGCTGCGCCGCATCGAGGGCCAGGTCCGCGGCATCGCCAAGATGATCGATGAGGACAAGTACTGCATCGACGTCCTGACGCAGATCAGCGCCGTCAACAGCGCTCTGCAGTCGGTTGCGCTTGGCCTGCTCGACGAGCACCTCGGGCACTGCGTCACCCAGGCCGTCGCCGAAGGCGGCGATCAGGCCGACGCCAAACTCGCCGAAGCGTCGGCCGCCATCGCGCGCCTCGTGCGCTCCTAAGCGCCGAGTTCGCGCTCGATCCGTTCCACCTTCGCGGTGAGCTGCCCGGTGTAGCCGGGACGGATGTCGGCCTTGAGCACGAGGCTCACCCGCGGGGAGACTGCCGCGACGGCCTCGACCGCCCGCTTGATCACCGCCATCACTGTGCTGAAATCCGCCGCCCACTACCTCTGATGTTCGTGAACATCGCATTGGTCTCGCTCGGCAGACCCGACTCGCGCACCACCCGCACGGCTTCGGCCACCGCCGGGCCGACACTGCCGGAGTCGTCGCCACCCGTGGGGCTGACACTGAAAGCAACAATCACGCCGTCGATTCTGCGCGGTCGAGGCGTTACCGTGACAGCCAGATGACCGTGGAATCGCCGACGACGGCAAACCCGTGGACGCTGCGCGTCACCGTGCAGCTCACGGTGCTTGCGGCCGCGGCATTCGTCTACGTCACCGCCGAGATCCTGCCGGTCGGCGCGCTGCCCGCGATCGCCATCGACCTTGCGGTCAGCGAGGGTCTGGTCGGCACGCTGATGGCCGCTTACGCGTTGGTCGCCGCGCTCACCACCGTGCTGCTCGTTCGCGTGACCGCGCACTGGCCGCGTCGCCGCACGCTCCTCCTGACATTGCTGTGTTTGACGGTCTCCCAAATCATTTCGGCCCTCGCGCCGAACTTCGCGGTGCTTGCCGGCGGGCGCGTGTTGTGCGCCCTCACCCACGGCCTGATGTGGTCGGTGATCGCGCCGATCGGTGCCAGGCTCGTGCCGCCGAGCCATGCCGGACGGGCGACTGCCGCCGTCTACGTCGGTACTGCCCTCGCGTTGGTGGTCGGCAACCCGCTGACCGCGGCGCTGAGCGCGCTGTGGGGATGGCGTCTTGCGGTGGCAGCGGTGGCAGTGACGGCATTCGCGGTGACGCTTGCGGCGTGGGCGACGCTGCCTGCGATGCCATCGACACACGACGTCGCCGCCGCGAATCGCAAGCACCGGCGTAACGGGCGGCTACTCACGCTGTCGGGGCTCACGCTTATCGGCGTCACGGGACACTTCATCGCCTACACGTTCATCGTCGTCATCATCCGCGATGTCGTCGGCGTACACGGCGCGCATCTGGCGTGGCTCCTGGCGGGCTACGGCGTCGCGGGTCTGGTCGCGATGGCCGCGATGGCCCGGCCCCTGGACCACTGGCCGAAGGCCTCGGTGGTCGCATGCCTGGCGGCGCTCGCGGTGGCCCTCGCGGCGTTGACAGCGCTTGCGCTCGACCACCGGCCGGGCCTCGGCACGGTGCTGCTGGGCGCGGTGGCGGTCGTGCTGTGGGGTGCGGCCTCGACCGCGCTGCCACCGATGCTGCAGGCGTCGGCGATGCGCTCTGCCCCCGACGACCCCGACGGTGCTTCCGGTTTGTATGTGGCCGCATTCCAGGTCGGCATCATGGGCGGCGCGCTGATCGGTGGCGGAATCTACGACCATGGCGGCTTGGCTGCCATGATCGGCACCGCCGCCGCGCTGATCATCGTCGCGATGAGCGGTGTGCTCGTCACCCGAGGGCTGTTCCGAGTTCCCTGCGCCACCGGCGACAAGTAACGCTTGACACGCACCCAACGATCAAGATCGCAGTTCAGCGCCGTGGACTCGGCCGATGTCGGAGAAAGGCGGCCTCTCGCGGCGGTAGCTGGTCTCCGCGCTGTGCGACACTGGAGCGAGTTGTGCTGTCTGGAGGTAACGCATGCCGAAATCGGCAAAACGCAGACTGATCACCGCACTCATGGCAGCGGGATTGGTCGGCGGACTGGTCACGGCCCCGTCCGCACTCGCAGAGCCCGTACCGCCGCCACCGCCGGCGCCGATCGATCCGGCAGCCGCGCCGGGCCCGGTCGTACCGCCGCCCGCCCCGAATCCGTTCGCGTTCCCGCCGCCGGCTGACCCGTTGGCGCCGCCCGCGACCGCAGCTGATCCTGCCGTGCCGGAGCCGGTGAACAACTACGGCGCGCCGGCCGTCCCCATCGAGGGCACGCCTGCGGGTCAGAACGCGGAGCCGTTCACCGGCCAGCCGCCGTTCCTGCCGCCGTCGTTCAACCCGGTCAACGGCTCGATGGTGGGCGTCGCCAAGCCGATTTACATCAACTTCCAGCGGCCCATCGCCGACCGGCAGATGGCCCAGGACGCCATCCGCATCACGTCGAACCCGCCGGTGCCCGGCCGGTTCTACTGGGTCACCGACACGCAGCTGCGCTGGCGCCCGCAGGACTTCTGGCCGGCCAACACCGTGGTGAACATCGATGCCGCGGGCACCAAGTCGAGCTTCCGCGTCGGTGACTACCTGGTGGCGACGGTCGACGACAGCACCCACCAGATGGAGATCATGCGCAACGGGAAGCTGGAGAAGACCTTCCCGGTGTCGATGGGCAAGAACGACGGCAAGCACGAGACGAGGAACGGCACCTACTACGTGCTCGAGAAGTTCCCCGATATCGTGATGGACTCGTCCACGTACGGTGTGCCGGTCGACTCCGCCGAGGGCTACAAGCTCAAGGTGCAGGACGCCGTCCGCATCGACAACAGCGGCATCTTCGTGCACAGCGCCCCGTGGTCGGTGGGTGACCAGGGCAAGCGCAATGTCAGCCACGGCTGTATCAACCTCAGCCCGGCCAATGCCCAGTGGTTCTACGACCAGTTCGGCAGTGGTGATCCCGTGGTGATCAAGAACAGCAAGGGCGGCTTGTACGACCTGCCAGACGGTGCGTCCGACTGGCAGATGTTCTAGAACGAGCCGTGAAAAGCGTCCGATCCTGTTGGGTCGGGCGCTTTTTCGTTACGCGGGGCGGTCGTACGCCGGACGACCAAGCGGGGTTCGAGTAGTACGTCGAGACGTTCGGTGCGGCCGTTGTCGAGACGCCCCACGACGGCCTGCACGGCGCGCTCGGCCTGCTGTCTGGGTTCCTGGCTGACCGTGGTCATGTCGATGTGCGCCAGCCGGGCCAGCACACTGTCGTCGTAACCGGTCACGGCGATGTCGCCGGGCACCTCGATGCCCGCGCGCAGCAACTGGTCGAGTAGCCCGATGGCGCTTCGATCGTTGACGGCAACCACCGCGGTGGGCAGTTGGGGCCGCCGTAGCAGGGCGTGCGCGGCCGTCATGCCGGCATTCTCGGTGAGGTCTCCGGCGATGATGTCGATCTCGTCGGACAGGCCGTGGCGTTTCATCGCTCTGAGGTATCCGGCTTTGCGGTCGGCTGAAATGGTGCCCGATCCGCCGCTGAGATGGCTGATCTTCCGATGCCCCGAAGCCACGAGATGGTCGACGACTCTTGCGATCCCACGTCCGTCGGCGGTCCGGACGACATCGACGCCCTGACACGCGGTCCGACGGCCCACCACCACGATGGGCGCCCGCTGGGGGAGGTCGGCGAGCTCGCGTTCGGACAGTTCCGGACCGAGCAGGATCAGCGCCTCACACCGGAAGCTCAGCAACGTCTCGAGCACCGCCGGCTCCTGATGAGTCGGCGTGACCGCACCCAACACCACCTCGTAGCCGTGTGCGTCGGCCTCGGCGACGATGTCCTCGACGAGCTCGGCCTGAAAAGGGCTGCGGATGTTGGCCATTACACCGATGAGATGGGTCCGGCGCGCAGTCATCAGCGCCGCCGCGCGATTGATCCGGTAGCCCAGCTCATCGGCGGCCGCAAGCACGCGCTGACGCGTTTCGGCACTCGGGCCCTGCGCGTTGCGGAATACCAGCGAGACGAGCGCCTTCGATACCCCGACCTTGTCGGCGATGTCCTGCATGGTCGGCTGATCGCGATTGGCGGGCATACATCTCCTCTGCCGCTCGGAGGCTTGACAGCGCCCTGTGATGCCGAACATAGTAGCTGACTTAGACCGGTCAAATAGATCGGTTCAAGAAGGAACGGAAACGGAATCGTGAAACTCGGCGTCTACACCGCGATATTGCACGCGCTGCCGCTGCGCGAAGCGCTGCAGGTCATCGCCTCACTCGGCCTGACCGGTGCCGAGATCAACGCGGGCGGCTTCCTGCCGACTCCGCATCTGCCGGTGGCCGAGCTCCTGTCGGGCGACGTGACGCCGCGGCAGTACCTGTCGGAATTCGACGGCACCGGAGTGTCGATCGCCGGGTTGAACTGCAACGGCAACCCGCTGCACCCCGACCCCGACGTCGGGCCCGAAGACGCCGACGACCTACGCAACGCGATCCGGGTCGCCGGGCTGCTCGGAGTCGACCGCGTGGTCACGATGTCCGGTCTGCCGCAGGCCCATCCCGGTGGTCAGTGGCCGGCCTGGCACGTCAACACCTGGGACTCTGGCTACCTCGACTCGCTGGACTACCAGTGGGACGAGATCGCGGTGCCGTTCTGGACCGAGATCGATGCGCTGGCGAGGGAGAACAGGGTCAAGGTCGCCATGGAGATGCATCCGCAGAACCTGGTGTTCAACCCACCCACGCTGAAGCGCCTCGTGGACCGCACCGGTGCCACCAACATCGGTGCCGAAATGGATCCGTCACACCTGTTCTGGCAGGGCATCGATCCGGTCGCCGCCGTCGACTGGCTCGGGCCGTTGGTGTTGCACGCCGCGGCCAAGGACACCCGGATCAACGACAACTGCCGGATCTACGGCGTGCTCGATGAGCGGTTCACCCGAATCCCGTTGGACCAGAATCCAACCGGGCTCGGCGGCAAGCACGTCGTCAACAAATGGCCTGAGGATTCCGCATGGGACTTCGTCGCTGTCGGCCGTGGTCACGACATCGACTTCTGGACCCGATTCCTGCAGGCGCTCGAACGGGTCGACCCGGGTATGTGGGTCAACATCGAACACGAGGATGTCGCGTTCGGCCCGCTCGAGGGCCTGCAGGTGGCCGCCGAGACGCTCAGGTCCGCCGACTCTGCGGCCGTCGGGTGAGACCTCGGCCGGTCAGTTCCAGATACGCACGCGCTGAGCGGGCTCCAGGTAGAGCTCATCGGATTCGCTCACGTCGAAGGCCTCGTAGAACGAATCGATGTTGCGGATGACGCCGTTGCAGCGGAACTCCGGCGGGGAATGCGGATCGACCGCCAACCGCCGGATCGCCTCAGCGTCACGGGATTTGGTGCGCCACACCTGAGCCCAGCCGAAGAACACGCGCTGCACGCCGGTGAGCCCGTCGATCACCGGAGCCGGCTGACCCTTGAGCGACAGTTGGTAGGCCAGCAGGGCGATCGACAACCCGCCGAGGTCGCCGATGTTCTCGCCGACGGTGAAGGCGCCGTTCACATGGTGTGACGGCTCAAGGCCACGCGGCGTGAACTTCTCGTACTGCTCGATGAGTGCCTTTGTGCGAGCGCCGAACTCGGCCCGGTCGGCGTCGGTCCACCAGTCGACGAGGTTGCCGTCACCGTCGTACTTGGCGCCCTGATCGTCGAAGCCATGCCCGATCTCGTGACCGATCACCGCGCCGATGCCGCCGTAGTTGGCTGCGTCGTCGGCCTGCGCATCGAAGAACGGTGGCTGCAGAATGGCTGCGGGAAAGACGATCTCGTTCATGCCTGGGTTGTAGTAGGCATTGACCGTCTGCGGCGTCATGAACCACTCGTCGCGATCCACCGGTCCGCCGAGCTTGGCGAGCTCGCGGTCGGAGCTCACGACGTAGCCGCGGCGGTAGTTCCCGTACAGGTCGTCGCGCTCGATCACCAGCGCCGAATAGTCGCGCCAGCGGGCCGGATAACCGATCTTGGGGGTGAACTTGTCGAGCTTGGCCAGCGCCTTGGCCCTGGTCTCCGGTGTCATCCACTCGAGCTCGTTGATACTGACCCGGTACGCCTCACGGAGGTTTGCCACCAGCTCGTCCATGCGGGCCTTGGCCTCGGGCGGAAAGTGCTGCTGCACATACAGCTTGCCCAGCGCATCGCCCATCAGGTTCTCCACCACAGACACCGCGCGCTTCCACCGGTCGCGGATCTGCTCGGTGCCGCTCAGCGTGCGGCCGTAGAAGGAGAAGTCCTCGGCCACGAGATCGTCGGTGAGCAGTGCGGCACGTGAGTGGATCACCCGCCAGCGCGCCCAGGCCTTCCAGTCCTCGAGGTCTTCCGACGACCACAGCGCCGCGAATGCCGTCAGGAAATCGGGCTGACGCACGACCAGCTCGGTGACCTTGTCCGGTGTCGCACCCAGGGCCTGCACCCAACCCGACCAGTCGAAGCCGGGGGCATCATCGGAGAGCTCGGCGAACCGCCGAAGGTTGTAGGTGAGGTCGGCGTCGCGGCGCTTGACCACATCCCAGTGGGCTGCGGCGATCTTGGATTCCAGCGCTACGATGCGCGCCGCGGTCTCGGCCTGGTCCCCGCCGTAGACCAGCCCGAACATGCGGGCGATGTGCTGCGGGTAGCCGGCCAGGATCTCGGCGTGCTGCTCGTCGCGGTAGTACGACTCGTCGGGCAGCCCGATGCCCGACTGGCCCATGTGCAGCAGGTACCGCGTCGAATCCTTGGAATCGGTGTCGACATACACGCCGGTACCGCCGCCAACGCCGGTGCGCTGCAGCCCGCCCAATACGACGGCGAGCGCGGCCGCGTCCGGAGCTTCGTCGATCAATGCGAGTTCGTCGAGCAAGGGCTGCAGACCACGCGCGGCGATCGTCTGCTCGTCCATGAAGCTGGCATAGAGATCGCCGATGCGCTGTTCATCGGTGCCTTTATCGGCGCCCGACTCAGCTGCTTCGGTGATCAGATCCCGGATCTGCTCCTCGGCGCGGTCGTAGAGCGAGCGGAACGCGCCATCGGTGGCCCGGTCGGCGGGAATCTCGTAGTCGGTCAACCAGCGGCCGTTGACGTGGCCGAACAGATCGTCTTGAGGGCGGGATTGCGGGTCGACATGGCTCAGGTCGATACCCGACTTGATGGCTTCTACCGTCACCCCGACATTCTTCCAGACGCCTCGGCGGTGGCCGGGGGCTTGCGGCGCACCGGTACCCTCACGGCCATGCCAGACGCTCCCAGCAAGGACGGACCCGACGAGGCCCCCGACCGCGGTGACGGATTGTTCACCGCTTACGGGGTCGCGTCGGCAGTGCTGGGAGTCGTCGCGGTGGTCGCCGTCGTGCTTGCGGCGATGATCTGGTCAGGGCACCGCGGCGAGACCGCCGAGCGTAACTATCAGACCCGCGTGCTGCAGGCCGCGGCCGACTGGACCGGCGTGCTGATCAACATGAACGCCGAAACCGTCGAAGCCGACATGCAGAAACTGCACGAGGGCACCGTCGGGCAGCTCAACACCGACTTCGATTCCGCCGTGCAGCCGTACCGGGACCTGGTGCAGCGGCTCAAGTCGAGAACCACCGGGCAGATCGACTCGGTGTCCATCGAATCCCTCTACCACCCGCCCACCGGGCCGGACGGCGCCTCGCAGCCCGCGCCGCCGCCCGGATTGAGCGGCATGGTGTCGCGTGTGGACACCGTGCTCGTGGTCGCCACGTCGGTCACGGAGAACGCCGGCACCGACAAGCCTCAAACCGTGCGGTGGACGCTGCGGTTGGATGTCTCGGACGTCGACGGGGCGCTGATGATCTCGCGACTGGAGCCGATCCGATGAGAAACCGACTGCGGGTACTGGCCTTCGACATCGCCGCACCGATGGCCGCGATCGCCGCACTCGTGTTTCTTGGTGTCGCCCTGGCCTGGCCGTTGTGGTGGGTCTCGGTGTGCTCGGTGCTGTGTCTGCTGATCGTGCAGGGCGTTGTGGTCAACATCGTGCTGGCGCGACGCGACGGTGTCACGGTCGGCACCGACGACGACGGACCGGGTTTGCGGCTCGCGGTCGTCGGGGTCGCCACCGCCGCCCTGGTCGCCTCGGTGATCGTGGGATACCTGCGCTGGACGGTGCCCGACCGGACCTTCGACCGGGACCGGGACGAGGTCGTGCGGATCGCAAGCAGCGTCTCGGAGGCCACCGCGACGTTCACCCCGCAGAGCCCGACGGCGTCTATCGACCGCGCAGCCGATCAGATGTCGCCGGAACGCGCCGAGGCGTTCAAGAACGAATTCGCCACGGTGGCAAAGGAATTGACGAGCAGGAACGTCTCGGCGCAGGCCAGCACGATATCGGCGGGCGTCGAGGCGCTCGGGCCGCAGGCGGCGAGCGTGGCCGTGGTGCTGCGCGGTACGCAGAGTGTGCCCGGCAAGCCAACGGACAACGCGGTGCTGGCGCTACGGGTTACGTTGAGCAAGTCCGACGGCCGCTGGCTCGTCGATAACGTGACACCGCTGCACTCGCGGTGAGCGATTACCGCCGCTACTTCGCAGCGCGCTGCGCGGCGATCTTGGCGAAGCGGTCCGAAAGCCGCTGCATCCGCAGCAACAGCGACGCCGGTGGGCTGGTCTTGCCCTCCAGATACGTCGCGAACGACTCGTTGGAAACCCCGATGCGCGACGCGAACTCCTGCGGTTCGAGCTTGGACCGCCGCAGCATCGCCTGGATCTGGCGGGCCACCTCGGCCCGCTCAGTGGCCTCGAGATGTTCGCGGGTGCGCACGAGCACCTCGGACAGGGCCTTGGACACGCCGTAGGGCCGCGCGGTTTCGAGCACTTCCTCGACCTGGCGAGCGGTGCGGCCATACGGGTCGCGCTTGACCGCGGCCACGATGCGCTGCCACACCGTCATATCGTCGGTTTCCAGCGCGGCGCGGATCGCGGCGGTGGGCCAGTACTCGACCGGCCGGTCATCGAACGGGGGCTGGCGCGGCGGCTGCTGCTGGGCACCCTGCGGCGGCTGCTGCTGGGCGCCCTGCGCCGGTCGCTGACGCGCATTTTGCGGGCGCTGCCCCTGCGGGCGCGGCGCCTGGGAGCGCTGGGCCGAGGACCGGCCCGAAGACTGTTGACTCGGCGGAACGCCTTCGCGACGCGCATCCCGCGCAACCCGAACGTCGGGGGCCAACGTCACTTCGCCTCCTCCAGCATTGCTACCGCAACCGACAGGCAACGCTGCCTGACCTTTGCCCAGTCTGCAGCCGCATCGGGGCCCGACATTCTCACGTCGTGCTCGTCGGACGGCTGTGGGTCGGCCAACCGGCGTACCAACTGGGTGGACACCCATCGATTCCGTGGGTGCTGCCCACAGTAATACCGGTCCATGCCCGACAACACCAGAGCTGCAGTTTCAGTTTCCATCGACTCGACGAGATCGGCAAACTCGGCATAGTCGCGCGTGCTGTTCCGGCACATGATCAGATAGCCCTTCAAGCGCAATGTCTCCGCGCCCGTCGGGATCTGCAGCCGGTCCCCGGTGGGCAGCTGGACGTTGGTGGTCTCGACCGGGCCGCGACGCTCGACGGGTGCCCGCTCCGCATCGGCCTCGGTTTCGAGCGCGTCCACCGCAACCGAGAGCCGGCCGCGCCACATCGTCACCGGATGCACGCCGGGCGGGCACGGTCTGGCCTTGCCAGGGCGTTGCGAGAGTCGCGTGGTGGGCTGGTGGCAGCCGCTGAACGCCAATGGGTCGGTGACGATGATGGTTTGCGGCGCAAGGCTTTTCATCCTTGCCGCGGTGCGGACCATCATGCGCAGATCGGCTCCCGACGGGCCGAGCGCCGAGATGTCGTCGGGGATGATCACCAGATCGGTGACTTCGACCTTGGGCAGCGGTTTCTCGAAGTCGACCTCGGGCAGCAACCTGTCGAGCCAGCGCGGCAGCCACCAGTTCCACTCGTCGAACATCGCCATGAGCGCGGGCACGAGGACCAGCCGCACGATCGTGGCGTCGACTGCGATCGCGACGGCACAGGCCACACCCAGCTGTGCGACGAGCGGCATACCGGCAAATGCGAAGCCGATGAAAACCGCGATCATGATCAGGGCGGCGCTGGTGATGGTGCGGGCGCTGGTGCTGACGCCGTATGCGACGGCGTCGCGGGTGTTGTTCGTCTGCAGGAACCGCTCGCGAATCCGGGTGAGCAGAAAGATCTCGTAGTCCATCGACAGGCCGAACGTCATGGCCAGGACGAGAGGAGGGATGGTGCTGTCGAGTGAGCTGATCTTCTCGAAGCCCAGCTTCTCGAACCAGCCCCACTGGAAGACGACCACGAGGCTGCCGTAGGCCGCGGCCACCGACAGCACCGTCATCAGCACGCCCTTGAGCGCCAGGAACACCGACCGGATCGAAACCAGCAGCATGACGAACGCGATCATCGCCACGAACGCGAACACGAGCGGCTGCGTGGCCGACACCCGATCGTCGAAGTCTTTGATCAGCGCCGTGGGGCCGCCGACGGCCACGGACACGTCGGGGCCGGCAGCGGCGGGCAGCTCGGCGCGCATCCAGTCGACCGCCTCACGGGCGGCCATGTCCTCGGGATCGACGGAGAGCACCGCCGACAGCAGGGCACTGTCGTCGTTGTCGGAGAACACCGGCGGCTGCACGGTCACGACGCTGGGCGCCTTGGTCATCTGCTGGCGCACCGCGTCGAGCGTCGCGGTGCCCGCGGGCCCGGACGCGTTCCCGTCGGGGAACGTCACCAGTACGCGCACCGGCCCGAGCGCGCCGGGCCCGAGCGCGTCGGCCGCGGCGTTGACACCGCCACGGATCTCGTGGGTCGGCTCGAACTGACGCTGCATGCTGTTGCCGAGCACCATCCCGAAGGCGGGCGCGGCGAGCGTCAGCAGCACCACCACGGCACCGAGCGCCGACGCCCACGGGCGCCGCATGACCGCTCCGGTCCACCGGGTCCAGAAGCGTGACTGCGAGGCCTCGGCGCGTCGTGACCAATGCAGATATGACGAGCGTTTGGCGGCCGCGCGGCCGAACGTCGCGAGCACGGCAGGGGTCAGCGTCGTCGAGGTCAACACCGCGACCGCGACCGCGAGGATCGCGCCGGTGGCCATCGACACCAGAACCGGGGTGTTGATGAGATAGATGCCGGTGACCGAGGCGATGACCGTAAGGCCGGACAGCGCCACCGCCAGACCTGACGTGGCCATGGCCGCGTCGGCGGCGTCGGCGGGTTCGCGGCCCGCGCGCAGTTCCTCGCGGAAGCGCATGAGGATGAACAGTGAGTAGTCGATGGCCAGGGCGATGCCGAACATCGACACCGTCGACGTCACGAACACGCTCATGGTCGTGTACATCGACAGCAGATAGACCAGACCCATCGTCACCACGACCGTGCAGATGCCGAGCACAAGCGGCAGCGCGGCGGCGGCGAGCGACCCGAACACGGCGAGCAGCACGATCAAGACGATCGGCAGGTTCCACTTCTCGGCCTGGGCGATGTCGGTCTTGATCGCCCCCGATGCGGCCGCACTCAGCGCCCCCTGACCGATGACGTAGTACTTGACCTTGCCGTTCTCGCTCTCGCCGGGTTCCTCTCCGTGTATCCCGACCTTCTGGCGCAGCTGTTTGGCGACGTCAGTGGCTCCGGTGTTGTCGAAGTCCAGCTGCAGGGTGATGACGTAAGGCCGGTCGGGCTGTGGCGCGGGCTGCTGCGGATTGGGCACGATCTTGACGCTCGGCACCTCGGAGGCGACCTGCTCCAGTCGCACCACCGCGGCGTTCATGTCATCGAACGACGCATCCGCACGCGGTGCGGCAACCAGGGCCAACGGCGAGGCGCCCTGATCGGGAAAGTGTTCTTCGAGTTGCCGCTGTACCTGCAGCGACTGCGAACCCTCGACCTCGGCACCGCCACCGGTCAGATTCGACGACTGATTGAGTGCCAGGTAGATCGAAGGCACCAGTAGCAGCAACCACGCCGCGAACACCGCCCAGCGGAATCTGCGCAGGCTGCTGCTCAAGCGCATCATGAACTGCTGGATGCGAGGCCCCTTCTTTCTCCCCCGGCGGCGTTGCGTCAGCGTGAGCGTACCTCCACGGGAGTATGGTGGCCCGCCGCTCTCCGCATCTGAGATCGCTCTGAGATGTGCGATCCGTTACTTGTGGGGTTGCTAACGGAAGTGGCTGGCCCGGCGACATAGATGGCAAGATGGCCCCTGATCTACATAGGCGTCGGGGAGCTGAGATCAGTCATGCCGCCGATCGCAGCGTTTGCGAAGGGGTTGACGTTCGCAAACTTGAAGGAGCGCTTCCATGAGACCGACCAAGGGTGAACTGCGTCGCAAACTGGCCGTAGCATTCGCGGCCACCGCAGCCGGAGGCGCCGCCGTCGCCGCGCTCCTTGGCCCATCGGCGACCGCCGCGTCCGACCCATGTGCGGCCAGCGAGGTGTCGCGGACGGTCGGCAAGGTGGCTACCAACACCGGCGACTACCTCGACTCGCATCCTCAGACCAACCAGGCGTTGACGACGATCCTGCAGCAACAGGCCGGGCCGCAGACACTGGCTTCCCTCAAGGCCTACTTCGATGCCAACCCGCAGGTGGCCAAGGACATGCAGCAACTGCAGCAGCCGTTGCAGAGCCTGGGCCTCAAGTGCAAGCTGCCGGTCACGCTCCCGCAACTGCTCGGCCTGATGCAGGCCGCTCAACAGCAGGGCGCCACGCTGCCCGGTGGTTTGCCAGGAGGGCTTCCCTCGGCGCAGACCGTCGGTGTACCGAGTGCTGCCGTTCCGGCCCAGTCGTCACCGGCGTCGGCCGTGACCCAGGGCTCGGGCCCGCTCCCGGGGCCCGCTGCAGCAACCAGCCGCTAGACAAGAGCCGGTCGCGTCGCCCGCAGCGGCCCTTCTGAACTGCGGGTTCAGACGTTCTCACGATTCGTTAAGCACAAGGCAAGAAACTCTCCACAGATTCTGCTTAGCTTTCCTAAGCCGGTAACCGTTTGGCGTTACGGCCATCCACATCCGATGAAGGAGCTTGACCATGTTGCTCTCGGCCCGAAATGCCCGGCGTGTAGTAGCTGGCGCGGCCGGCGCCGGCGCACTCGCCGGTGCGATGCTGTTCGGTGCTATCCCGTCGGCCCTGGCCGAACCGGCGCCCAATCCCCCGAACTGCACGGCCGCTGATCTGGCCGGTGTGGCCGCCGGGGTGTCGGCATCGACCTCGGCCTACCTGTTCACCCATCCCGACGTGAACAACTTCTTCACGAGCCTGGAAGGGCTGCCCCGCGAAGAGGTGCGCACCAAGGTCCACGACTACCTGGAGCAGAACCAGCAGGTGAAGGCCGAGCTGACCGGCATCCGTCAGCCGCTCGTCGACCTGAAGAACCGCTGCGGTACCGCTCCGGCGCCTGAAACTCCGTAGTCCGAGTGCGGGCGGAAACCATCCCCGCCAGCGGCGAAGGACCACTCACGCCCGAAGGCGTGAATCGAACGGTGCTGATGGTCGACGACGACCCGGACGTCAGGACCTCGGTTGCCCGCGGATTGCGGCATTCGGGGTTCGACGTTCGGGTTGCGGCGTCCGGCAAGGAAGCGTTGCGGCTGCTGTCGAACGAGTCGCATGACGCGCTCGTCCTGGATGTCCAGATGCCTGAGCTGGACGGTGTGGCCGTGGTCACCGCGCTGCGCGCGCTGGGCAATGAGATACCGATTTGCGTGCTGTCGGCCCGCGACACGGTCAACGACCGCATCGCAGGCCTGGAGGCGGGCGCGGACGACTATCTGACCAAACCGTTCGATCTCGGCGAACTGGTGGCGCGATTACACGCGCTGCTGCGCCGTGCGAGTCATTCCGATCGGCCCTCCGACACCATGACCGTCGGGCCACTGACCATCGACACCGCCAGGCGTCTGGTGTTCGTCGGCGGTGAGCGCGCGGATCTGACCAAGCGCGAGTTCGACCTGCTGGCGGTCCTCGCCGAGAACGCCGGTGTGGTGCTGTCCCGGCAGCGGTTGCTGGAACTCGTGTGGGGCTACGACTTCGACGTCGACACCAACGTGGCCGACGTGTTCATCTCCTACCTGCGGCGCAAGCTCGAGCGTGAGGGCGTGCCCCGGGTCATCCACACCGTGCGCGGTATCGGATACGTGTTGAGGGAAGAGGCGTGAGAGCCGAGCGCGGGGCGCACGTCTAAGTGCGGCTCTTCCGTTTCATCCGCTCAGCGTCGCTGCGCACGAGGGTGGCCGTCGCGTCCGCCGCCGCGGCTGCAGCGGTCGTCGCGGCGTTCACGATCCTGACCTCGCTGGTGCTCGTCAACAACGACGCCGCGCAGCTCGACCGTCGGCTCGATTCGATCGTCGACGCGAGCATCAACCCGGAGCATCTGCAGGATCCGCGCCGCGGCGTGCTCACCACGGGCCGGTCGCGGTCGACGGGTCAGGTGGTGTTCCAGCGCGGCTTCCAGTTACCTGCGCTGCCGCCGGGCACCGAGACCGTGCAAGTCAACGGCGTCGACTATCGCGTCCGTACCATCCAGGTCGACCAGCAGGGCGGCGTGCTGATGTCGATCGGCATCCGCGCCGACAGTATCCTGTTGAGCGCCAACAGGATTCCGTTGTACGCCGCCGTCGGGGTGCTGACGGTGCTCGTGGCGGGAGGGCTCGGCTGGCTGCTGGCGGGGCCGGCGATCCGGCCGCTGCGCAAGCTGACCGAACACACGTCGAAGCTCGGCAGCGGCACCGAGACCATGCCCGAAGTGCGTGGCGTGCGCGAGGCCGAAGATCTCTCCGAGGCGATGACCGGGATGTTGACCCGGCTGGCCGCCGCGCAGCGGGCCACCACGAATTCTCTTCAGGCAGCGCAGGATTTCGCCGCCAACGCCGCGCATGAGCTGCGCACGCCGCTGACCGCGATGCGCGCCGACCTCGACACCCTGCGGATCCACAACCTGCCCGAGGACGAGCGCGACGAGGTGGTCGCCGACCTGTCGCGCGCCCAACGGCGCGTCGAGGCCATCATCACCGCGTTGGGCCAGCTGGCCTCGGGGCAATTGGCGCAGGCCGAGGATCGCGAGCTCATCGACATCACCGACATGCTCGATCGGGTGGCCAGGGAGAACAGCCGACCCGGCGGGCCGGTCCGCATCGACGTTCAGGTCGCCGACGACGTCGGTCTCGTACTGGGCTGGCCGGGCGGTCTGCGGATCGCCGTCGACAATCTGGTGCGCAACGCCATCACGCACGGCGAGGCCACGCGGATCGTGCTGGCCGCGCACCGCAGCGGACAGGTGCTGACGATCGTCGTCGACGACAACGGCCGTGGTCTGCCCGTCGAGGAGCACGAAACCGTGCTGGGCCGGTTCCGGCGTGGCAGCACCGCCGTGAGCGGGGGATCGGGTCTCGGCCTGGCACTCGTCGCGCAGCAGGCCCAGTTGCACGGCGGTGAGATCCAACTGTCCGACGGCCCGCTCGGCGGGTTGCGGGCCACCCTGACGGTTTCACTGAGCCTCGCGACGCCGCTCGCCGAGCCGGGTCAGCCGGACTGAGCGCGGCGGCGCACTCCCGCGAGCGCCGCGCGCCAGCCCAGCAGCAGCACCCCGGTGACAAGCGAGGCCACGACGATGAAGCTGGCCGCCACCCCGGCCGACGTGAGCTTGCGCAACAACATCCCGATCACCACCGTGCACACCCACACCGCAATCCCGGTGGGGGCCAACGAGGTCGGACGCTGCCAGCCGCGGGACACCAGCCAGCCGACGCCCGTGCCCACCAGGAACGGCCACGCGGTCTCGGCGACCCCGGCCGCGGTGATGCCCTCGTCATGGCTGCGGCGTCCGATGGTGCAGAACACCACCACGCAGACGACGTCGGTGAGAAGCGAAAGGGCGCTAGTTCGTCGCATAGGTCATCACGTCCAGTACCAGTGGGCTGACTTCGGATTGGTCGCGGGCCGCGAAGCCCGGCTGCAGCGTAGCGGGTCTGCCGTCGAGCAGCGGATCGAGCGCGCCGGTGTTGGTGAGCCGGGAGTCCAGCCGGAAGGATTTGAGGACGAACGGTAAGCCGTTGGACGCCAGGGGGTCTGGGCCATCCATCACATGGAAGTGCAGATGCGGCGCATCGGAGTTGCCGGAATTGCCGAGCGCGGCGATGACCTGTCCGGTGCTGAGCTGATCGCCTGCCTTGACCTTGAGGCTCTGCGGTTGCAGATGGGCGTAGAACGCGTAGTTGCCGTCGCCGATGTCCTGCACGATGTGATTGCCGCCGTACTCGTTGAGCGCGAGCCCGTCGGGCGCCACGCCGGGCGTCTGCTCGGGCAGGCCGTCGAGCACCGCGACCACCGGACCGTCTGCCACCGCGTGGATCTCGGCACCGAAGTAGGGGTAGCTCTCGACCTTGGCCTTGTCACCGGAGAACAGCAGGCGGTCGGCGCCGAGCTGAACGTAGTCGATGGCGAATCGCTCTGCGGCCCAGACCTTTCCGTTGATCGGGTTGAGCGCCATCCGGTGCGGCGTCATATCGCAACAGCTGTTGGCGTTCACCCAGTCCTCACCGGCGAGCGGCGGGGAGATCGACACCGGCTTGCGGGTCTGCACCGACACCGGCGCGATCGTTTCGGTCAGATCCGGCGGTATCAACGGAGGCATAGGTTTGGCCACGGTCACGCCGACGGCGTGGGTGAGCTCGGTGGGCACCTGTCCGGGATCGTCGGCGACCACGTCGAGCCACACATAGGCGCTCTGCCCCGGTCCGAGCACATTGGCCCCGGTGGCCGGATTCCCGATCAGCCGAGTCCAATACTTGAGGCTGTCCCCGGACAGGGTCAGCAGCTTGCGGTCACCGGCCAGCGCGCTCACCGACGTCAGGGTGACGTTGCTCGGCATCGTGTTGGTCAGCATCAGTTCGTAGGCCAGGTGAGTCCGCCCATCCGTGGCGGGCACCGGAACCGGTTCTGCCAGAACCGATCCGATCACCGGCGTCGCGACCGGAGGCGGGGTGGTGGTCGTTGCCGATTCCGGCTGTGAGGTTTCGGCCGACGAGCACGATGTCAGCGCGAGCGCGAGCAGCGCCGTACCGGACGCGAGGGTTCTGACCCGCATGCTGTCTCCTAGCGTTCGGTTTCGGTTTCGCCGTTCTGTTCTGCCTCAGGCTCTTTGGCGGGTTCGCCGGCGTCGGGATCGAGGTCCTTCTCGGTGCGGAACATGAAGAAGAACACCACCCAACCGATGGCGGAGATGAAGATCCAGCTGACGAGCCGATAGATGAGCATCGCCGAGATCGCCGAGGCCAGTGTCATGCCCGACGACACCAGACCGGGCACCAGCACGGCCTCCACGACGAGCAGACCGCCCGGCATCAACGGGATCGTCCCCACCGCGCGGGCCGCCGCGTAGGCCACGGTGACCCCGGCCAGCGACGGGTTCCCGCCTGTCGCATAGCAGGCGAACGCCAGGCAGGCCACGTCGGCGACCCAGTTGAACATCGACCAGCTGAACGCCAGGCCGAGATCGCGCCTGCCCAGGCTGACCGATTCCAGTTGCTGCAGGATCTCGCGCCATTTCGCCAGGCCGGTGTCGGTTGGCTTGCCGCGCAACGAGTTCACCCACGACAGCACTTTCGCACCGATGCCGTCGATCAGTTCGGGCTTGGTCGCGACGGCCTGGCCGAGCAGGACGATGGCCAACAGCCCGCCCAGCGAAAAGATGAGCGACAGCGGGTTTTTGCTGGCACCCAGCAGAAATGCCCCGCCGAGGCCCAGCAGGGCCAGGCCAACGATCTGCAGTACGCCCGACATCACGAGCTGCCACGAGGCGATCAGGGGCGTGGCGCCCCAGATGCGCTGCTGGCGGTAGGTGAAGGTCGCCGACAGCACCGGGCCGCCCGGCATCGTGGTCGACAGGGCATTCGCCGCGTAGTACGCGGCCTCCGAGCGCCACTGCTTGACCTTCACCCCGGCCGACCGCAGCAGCGTCCGCTGGATCTGGGCAAAACTGTGAATCGAGGCCAGGGCGGCGACGACCGCGGCGAGCACCCACCACCAGTTCGCCGAGATCAGGCTCTTCCACGCCTTCGCCAACTGGTCCCACACGAGCGTCACTTCGACCGCGAGAACGGTGACCGCGACCGCGATGATCAACCAGCGGACCCACCAGTACTTGCCGCGCGTGGAGCCGGCCCGGTCGCGGGCAGTGTCCGCCGGCGCGTCGTGTGACACGCCCTACAGGGTAGCCGTGCAGGTCGCGCCGACATCGCCGCTCGGCGGGCGCGCCGCGGCTACGCTACCGACATGCTTTCGGATTCCGTTGCCGATGAGTCGGTGACGCCCCTGGTCCGCAAGACTGCAGCCTGGTCATGGCGTCTGTTGGTCATTCTGGCCGCGGTCGTGGCGTTGCTGTGGTTGGTCAAACGGCTCGAACTGCTCGTGGTGCCGGTGGCATTGGCCACCATGGTCACCGCGTTGCTCCTGCCTGCCGTCGACTTCATGGACCGCCGCGGCGCGCCGCGCGGATCCGCGGTCGCGCTCGTGCTGCTGGCCGGTATCGCGATCGTCGGCGGCATCCTCACGTTCGTCGTCACGCAGTTCATCCAGGGTGCACCCGACCTCGTGGAACAGATGACGCGCAGCATCGACGGCGTCCGCAACTGGTTGATCGACGGTCCGCTGCACCTGAGCCGAGAGCAGATCGACCAGGCGGGCAACACCGCGATCGAGGCGCTGCAGCGCAACCAGGAGCAGCTGACCACGGGTGCGTTGTCCACCGCGGGCACGCTCACCGAAGTGTTGACGGGCGCGCTGCTGACGCTGTTCACGCTGATCTTCCTGCTGCAGGGCGGGCGCAACATCTTCGCCTTCGTCACCAAGGTGTTCCCCGACCACGTTCGTGACCGCGTGCGCGATGCCGGCCGCGCCGGCTTTCACTCACTCGTGGGCTATGTGCGGGCGACGTTCCTCGTGGCGCTCGTCGACGCGGTGGGAATCGGCACCGGCCTGGCGATCATGGGTATCCCGTTGGCCCTGCCGCTCGCATCGCTGGTGTTCCTGGGTGCGTTCGTCCCGCTGGTCGGTGCCGTGGTGGCCGGGTTCTTCGCGGTGGTCGTCGCGCTGCTGTCAAAGGGTTTCGTGTACGCACTGATCACCCTGGGGTTGATCATCGCGGTTCAGCAACTGGAGGGGCACGTGTTGCAGCCGCTGGTGATGGGACGCGCGGTGTCGATCCATCCCCTGGCCGTCGTGCTCGCGATCGCGGGTGGCGGCGTCCTCGCCGGAATCGTCGGCGCCTTGCTGGCCGTCCCCGCGGTCGCGTTCCTCAACAGCTCGGCACGTGTGCTGCTGGCCCGCGATCCGGCCGCCGAAGAGGCCAGACAGGAAACCGAAGGCGAGACGATCCTTGAGGCGCCGTCGGACGATTTGTCCGAACGGGAGTAGCCGCGCCTACAGCCGGCCCTCGCGGCGCAGCAGGTCCTGCGCGCTCATCCCGCCGCCACGACGCTTGGGTTCGTCGGTCTCGCGGGTGTTGAGCTTCTCGGTTGCCGGGTCGGCACCCGCAGGCGGGCGCTGCGCGCTGAACGCCGTTGTGGGTGCGTTGTCGCCGGGCGCCTGACGTGACTGCGGCATGGCGCGCGTGGCGTCGGCTGACGGGCGTGGCGGTGGCGGTGGCGGCGGCGGTGCGCTCTTCGCCGGACCGTTCGCCGGACCACCGCGCAGTGCGCCCAACCACGATTCGATCTCGCGTTCCTCACGCGGGGTTCCAGGCGGCGGGGGCGGCGGCGGAGCCGGTTGTGCGCCGGGTCGCGGTGTGCGGGTCGTCGGGGCGTTGGCACTGCCCGTCGCGGTGTTGACCGCGCTGTTGACCGCATTGCGGACGGCGTTGCGTGCCATCGCGAACCGCGTGGTGGCCGGCTCCTCGGCCCGCTGCTGCGGCGGCGGACCGATGCGGACCGTGCCCGCGGCCGACGGCGCGTTGGTACGCATCGGCGGCGCCTGGCGGCTGGGATCGACGCCGGGATGCGTCGGGTCGTGCGGCCGGGGTGGCGGCGGCGGGGCGCCGACGCCAACCAGCGCACGCTCGTCGTCGGCCGGCTCACGTACGGTCGGACGCTTGCGCTCGTCGGGCAGTTCGGTCTCGCCGAGGCCGATCTTCTCCTGGATCCGCTTCATCCAGCGCGGCGCCCACCAGCAATCGTCGCCGAGCAGCTTCATGATCGCAGGCACCAGGAACATCCGGATGACGGTGGCGTCCAACAGAAGTGCGATGAGCAGACCGAACGCCAGGTACTTCATCATCACGAGGTCGGAGAACGCGAACGGGCCGGCGACGACGGCCAGGACCAGGGCGGCGCCGGTGATCAGCCGGCCCGTGGTCGCGGTACCGATCCGGATTGCCTCGGCGGTGGACATGCCGCGTTCGCGGGCCTCCACCATGCGGGACACCAGAAACACCTCGTAGTCCGTGGACAAGCCCCAGATCACCGCGATGATCAACCCGATCATCGGTGCCATGAGCGGCTGTGGTGTGTAGTTCAACAGGCCAGATCCATGGCCGTCGACGAACATCCAGGTGAGGATGCCCATCGTCGAGCCGAGGGTGAGCGCGCTCATCAATGCCGCCTTGATGGGCAGCACGATCGAGCCGAAGGCCAGGAACATCAGGACGGTCGTGGTGATGACCAGGATCGTCACCATCAACGGCAGCCGGGAGAACAGGCTGTGGATACTGTCCTGCTCCAGCGCGGGTGTACCACCGACATACACGGTGATGCCGTGCGGCGGTTGCAGCGCGCGCAACCCCTCGATATTCGTCGCCGCGTCACCGCGGTTCACCAGGCCGTTCTGGATCACCCGCACCGACGGGTCCTTCGATCCGCTGTCGGTGGCCGGACGTTCCTTCCACATGGCATCGGGATCGTTGTCGGGATCGGTGAACCCGGGGACGGTGAGCGCCTTCGCCCGCATGTCGGCGATCTGCGAGTCGGTGATCGGTTCGCCGTCCTCGCGCTGCATCACCATCGTGATCTGTTCGGTGCGGAAGCCGGGGAAGAGCTTGTCGAACTCCTCCTGGGACTGTCGCACGGAGTTGTCGGGCGGCAGGTACTTCTCGCTGATGCCCGCGAGCGTGAGCGAACCGATCGGTATGACGAGCAGAGTCATCACGACGAGGATCGGCGTGGCGAACGCGATGGGCCGTTTCATCACGACGTTGACCAGCTTGCCCCAGAAGCCCCTCTCGACTTCTTCGCGGGTCTTGGTCTTCTGGGTCTTCTCCGCGAACCAGTCGATGATGCGGCGCGAGAACGGCCAGTTGGCCAGGAACGGCACCTTGAGCAGCGTCGTGACGCCCAGTGCGTCGACACGGGCACCGAGAATGCCCAGAACCGCAGGCAGCACAGAGATCGACAGGATCGCGGCCAACATGACCGACGCGATGATCGCGTACGTGATCGATTTCAGGAAGCCGAGCGGGATCAGCAGCAGCGGCATCGATGATGCGACGATGATCACCGCGGAGAACGCCACCGTTCGGCCGGAGGTCATCACAGATCTTCGTACGGCCGCCTCGGTGTCATAGCCCTCAGCGAGTTCCTCCCGGAACCGGCTCACGATGAACAGCCCGTAGTCGATCGCGATACCCAAGCCCATCATCGTCACCACCGGCTGGGCGAAGAAGTGCACGGGTCCGAATTCGGCGGTGAGCCGCAGAATGCCCAATGCGCCGGCGATGGTCAGGCCGCCGATGATCGCGGGCAGGGCCGCGGCGACCGCGCCGCCGAACACGAAGAACAGCACGACGGCCACCAACGGGATGATGGCGATCTCGGCACGCTTCTGGTCGGTGCCGATTGTGCCGGTCAGTTCGCTCGCCAGCGGGTTGAGGCCCGCCAGTTTGATGTCACCGCCGTTGACCTGCTGCAGCTCGGGCTCGATGGCCTGGTAGTTCTTGAGGATTTCGTCGTCGTTGTCACCGTTGAGCGGCACGCTGATGAAGGTGTGACGCAAATCCTGCGTCTTCATCTGGCTGACCGTCGGGTCGGTGGTGTCGGGCGCTTTCAGCCATCCGACCCACCCGACGACCTGGTCCGGGTTGTCCTCGACGAATTTGTCCAGCTCTTCGGTGACCGATTTCTGCCAGGCCTTGTCGGTGACCTTCGTGTCGTCCGGCGGGGTCAGGATCGCCACGATGTGGCTGGTCCGGTCACGGCCGTACACCTCGTCGGCCAGCAGCGAGGCCTTGACGGACTGGCTGCCCTCGTCGTAGAAGCCACTCTGGGTGACGTTGTCGCCCAGACTCATCCCATAGACGCCGCCACCGAGGCAAAGCGCCACCATGACACCGATGACGATGTACCTGAACCGGTACACCGTTCGACCCCACCAGGCGAACACTTACGCTCCTAACTAAAAAACTTGTGTGACCCGCGTTTCGCACTCAACACGGTCGTTTGCAGTTGTTACACACGCGAGGTCAGTAGCGATGACAGCGGCCGGAACGGCTGCAGCCACGCACCCTGCTCGGGTAGCGAGTCCAGGCCGATCCGTGGCAGCGGTTCCCGGAAAACACCAGGAATGTCCTCCAGATCGACAAACTCCAAGGTATCCGACGCTAGCGCCCAGCTTGCATGTTCGCGAAATCCAAGCACCTGCACGGGTGTGCCCTCGTGGGCGATTTCCTCAAGCGGTTCCCGGAATGCCTGACCATCCGCCGAGGCGACCAACACCGCCGCAAGCCCTTCACTCCTCCGCAGGGCGATGTGGTCGAGCATGTCGCAGTCGACGTCGCTGTCGTCATCGATTTTCGGTTTTGCGAAGACTGCGAAACCCACGTTACGCAACGCCTCGACCCACGGACGCACAACATCCGCGCTACCTGGGGCGATGTTGGTGAAGACGGTGGCCTCGGGCTCAAGGGATACGGTCGCCTCGCCCTCGGCCGCGGCAGCCGCCGACAGGTCGGCGGTGTAGGTCAGCAGCCAGCGGCCCAACGCGTCGAAACGCGGCCGGTGCGCGGCGGTCGGGCGGCCCCCGAGGATCGAACCCAGCCCCATGTCGAGATTCGGTGCGTCCCAGACCAACAACACGCGCCGGACGCCGGTCCGCGCCTGTGAGACATCCTCGTTCAGGCCCTGGTCGATGTCGGGGGTCACAGTCACGGTCGCTTCTCCCAGACCAACTCGGCGACGTCGGTGCCGGCCAGGGCCTTGCGTTCGTACTTGGTGACGGGCCGTTGCACCGAGATGGGAAGCGCCGACCGCAGGTCGGCGCGACGCAGGAGCGGCTCGGCATCGCCGACCTCGGCGATGTGCTCGGCGTAGCCCATGTGGTCGGTGGCCGCATGCAGGATGCCGCCTGGTCGCAGTCGGTCGGCGATCAGCGCGACCGTCGCGGGCTGCAGGAGCCGCCGCTTGTGGTGGCGGGACTTGGGCCAGGGGTCCGGGAAGAACACCCGCACGCCCGTGAGTGATCCGCTGCCGAGCACGTGTTCGAGCACGTCGACACCATCTCCGCGGATCATGCGGATGTTCGTCACACCCTCGCGGTCGATGGCGGTCAGCAGCTGGGCCAGTCCCTTGCGGTACACCTCGACCGCGATCACGTCGAGATCCGGTTCAGCCTGCGCCATCGCCAACGTGGACGTGCCAGTCCCCGAACCGATCTCGAGGATCAGTGGAGCCGAGCGACCGAACCAGGCTTCGATGTCGAGGTCGGTCACCGGCTTGCCGTCGTCGTCGCGGGCCTGGATGCCCAATTCCGGCCACCGCCGGTCCCACGTGTTCTGCTGGCCGCCGGACAGCGTCGAGCGGCGGGTGCGAAAGCTCGTCACCCGCGGAAGGCGGTGGGCCGCGGCCGGTTCGCCGACGACATCGGACTCCGGAGTCGGTCCGCCGACGACATCGGACTCCGGAGTCGGTCCGCCGACGACATCGGACTCCGGAGTCGGTTCGCCGACGACATCGGACTCCGGAGTCGGTCCGCCGACGACATGAGACTTCGGCGCATGCATCCGTCCATCGTCGCCTATCGGCGGCGAAGTGCCCGCATCGTGGTACAGATTGATACCCAACAGTTGCCTTGAACTGTTAGGGCTCAAACATCCGTTCGCGAGCCCGTCCGGGACATGCCACGATTTTCAGCAGCAACCGGGCAGCTCACAGGGAAGGCCGCCAGATTTTCGCAGACGAGCTCAAGCGCTTTGCCGACCGCGACGGCGATCAGCGGTTGGCTCAGATCAGCGCGCAGGTGTCGGCCGATGTGACCGTTGCCGTCCACGGCCGCCGCGGCGTCGGTGTCAGTACTGTCGCCGGTGCGCTGACCGACTGCGGGGTCGCGGTGCGCGGCACCGGCGAAATCGCCGTTCTGGTGATCGCCGAAGTGCTCAAACCCGAGGATCACGCGAGTCTGGCCCGGCTGCGTCAGGACGGCGCTCCGGTGCTGATCGTGCTCAACAAAGCCGACCTCGCGGGGTCGGGTCCGGGTGGTCCGATGGCCACCGCCCGCCGCCGGGCCGATCAGTTGCGGCGGCCGGCCGGGGCCGCCGTCGTTCCGATGGTCGCGTTGCTCGCGGCTGCGCAGCCCGCGCCGCATCTGGTGCAGGCGCTGCGGGTGCTCGCGGCCGAGCCTGCCGACCTGACCTCACCCGACGCGTTCCTGCGGGCACCGCACAGCGTGCCGGTCGAGGTGCGCGGTCAGTTGTTGGAGGCGTTGGATCGGTTCGGCATCGCCCACGCCGCACTGGCCCTCAGTCGCGGCACCGACGCCGACGCGATGCCAGCGCTGTTTCGTCGGCTCAGCCAGGTCGATCAGGTGCTCGGCGCGCTGTCGGCCGCCGCCGCGCCGATTCGGTACCGCAGGGTGCGCCGTGCCGTCGCCGAACTGCGGGCGCTGCGAAGTGAGTCGGCCGCGCGATTCTTGGCCTGCGACGACACGGTGCTCGCGGTCATGGCGGCCGCCGTCGATGTCGTACAGGCCGCCGGGGTGGCGGTCGATCACGGTGACGGCAGGCAGGCGCACCTGCGCCGGGCTCGACACTGGCGGAACTACAGCCGCGGTCCGGTCAACGCACTTCATCGCAGTTGCGGTGCCGACATCGTGCGGGGCTCGCTGCGGCTCCTGGACGGCGTCCCCGACCACCGGGTCATCGGGCGGTGACTGGGGCGGATCCGGTCGAGGCCGCAGATGCCGTGGTCGCGGCGATCGACCCTGGGCTGAACTCGCCGGGCGTGGAATCCCGCGACGTGGTGCTGGTGGCCGGTCCGTGGCTGGCGGGGGCGAGCAGCGTGCTGGCGGCACTGCGGGAGCGGATGCCGGAGTACACGTTCGTCGAATCCACCGAGCTGCTCGCCGGTGAAGCCCCGACGGCGGTGGTTTTCGTGGTTTCAGCTGCTGCTGTGATCACCGAATCTGACTGTGCCCTGGTCGATCTGGTGTCGCGTTACACCGATCTGGTGGTGGGGGTGCTTTCGAAGATCGATGCGCATCGCGACTGGCGTGAGGTGTGTGAAGCCGACGCGGCCATTCTCGCCGAGCGGGCACCGCGCTATGCGCGGATGCCGTGGGTCGGGGTCGCGGCTGCCCCCGACCTCGGCGAGCCGCGGCTCGACGACCTCGTCGACCTCCTGTCGCAGCGGCTGGCCGACCCCGATCTTTTGCGCCGAAACAGGTTGCGCGCCTGGGAAACCCGGCTGGAGGCGGTGATCGGCCGGTATGAGGCCGACGGCTCGGGCGCCGACCGCAAGGCGCGCGTGGATGCGCTGCGCGAGCGTCGTAATGAGATCAACCGCAATCGCAGGCTGGCCAAGACCGAGCGCAGCATCGCGCTGCGCAGCCAGTTGCAGCAGGCCCGCCTTCAACTGGGCTATTTCGCGAGGAACCGGTGCAACTCGGTGCGCACCGAACTGCAGGAGGACATCGCCGGAGTCGGCAGGCGCCGTATCCCCGGGTTCGAGGCGTACGCGCGGCAGCGGGCCGGGGAGGTCGTGGCCGAGGTCGACGAGGGCGTCACCAAGCACCTCGGCGATGTCGCTGCCGAGCTCGATCTGACGCCGACCTCGGTCACGTCCGCGCCGCACGCACCCGATATCGCCGCGCCGCCGCTGAAATCCCGCACTTTGGAGACCCGGCTCATGCTGGTGCTCGGCATCGGTTTCGGCTTGGGCGTCGCATTGGCGGTCAGCCGTCTCCTGGCGGGGGCGGCGCCCCGGTTGGCCGTCGCGGGGCTGGTCGTCGGTGCCGTCGTGGGCCTGCTGCTGGCGGGGTGGGTGGTGAGCACCCGTGGTCTGTTGCATGACCGGGCCGTCCTGGACCGCTGGGTGAACGACGCGACCACTGATCTGCGGTCGAGTGTGGAGGAGCTCGTCGCGACCAGGGTGCTCGCGGCCGAAACCGCGCTCACCACCGAGCTGGCCGCACGTGACGAGGCTGAGAGCGCGACCGCGGGCGAACAGATCGCCGCGATCGATGCCGAGCTGCGTGAGCACGCGGTCGCGACGGCCCGCGCGGCCGCCCAACGCGACCGCAGGATCCCGCCGCTGCGGCGCGCACTGGAGGCTGTTCGGGCCGAGCTGTATGCCGATTCGGGCGCTACTGACGAGTAACCGGCTTCTTACGTAAAACTGAATCGTTCCTGTGAGTCATCGGACATAGCACTGGTTCACTCTGGGTATGTCACCCGCGTTAACCTCTACCCAAAGGGGCAGCCGTGACCGCGTCGTGACGTGGCTTGGGTATCCACTCACGTTCGACAAAAAAATCCTACGCAGGAGAATTCGATGACCTCAGCGACCATTCCGGGTCTGGACACCGCACCGACCAAACATGAAGGACTGCTGGCCTGGGTTCAGGAGGTCGCAGAGCTGACACAACCCGACCGGGTGGTCTTCGCCGACGGCTCCGATGAGGAGTACGAGCGGCTCACCGCGCACCTCGTCGATGCGGGCACCTTCCAGAAGCTCAACGACGAGAAGCAACCGAATTCTTACCTAGCCCTCTCCGATCCCTCTGATGTCGCGCGCGTGGAATCCCGGACCTTCATCTGCTCGCAGCGCGAGATCGACGCAGGCCCGACCAACAACTGGATGGACCCGGCCGAGATGCGCGAGATCATGACCGGCCTGTACCGGGGCTCGATGCGCGGCCGGACCATGTGGGTGGTGCCGTTCTGCATGGGCCCGCTGGACGCCGAGGACCCCAAGCTGGGTGTCGAGATCACCGACTCCGAGTACGTCGTGGTCTCCATGCGCACCATGACCCGCATGGGCAAGGCCGCGCTGGAGAAGATGGGTGACGACGGATTCTTCGTCAAGGCGCTGCACTCGATCGGCGCGCCGCTGGAGCCCGGTCAGGCCGACGTGCCGTGGCCGTGCAACGACACGAAGTACATCACCCACTTCCCCGAGACCCGCGAGATCTGGAGTTACGGCTCGGGCTACGGCGGCAACGCCCTGCTCGGCAAGAAGTGCTACTCGCTGCGCATCGCATCGGCCATGGCCCACGACGAGGGCTGGCTCGCCGAGCACATGCTGATCGTCAAGCTGATCTCCCCGGAGAACAAGGCCTACTACATCGCGGCCGCGTTCCCGTCGGCGTGCGGCAAGACCAACCTCGCGATGCTGCAGCCCACGATTCCGGGCTGGCGGGCCGAGACCGTCGGCGACGACATCGCGTGGATGCGCTTCGGCAAGGACGGCCGGCTCTACGCCACCAACCCCGAGTTCGGCTTCTTCGGCGTCGCGCCGGGCACCAACTGGGACTCGAACCCCAACGCGATGAAGACCATCGCCAAGGGCAACACCGTGTTCACCAACGTCGCCAAGACCGACGACGGTGACGTGTGGTGGGAGGGCCTCGAGGGCGATCCCGACCACCTGATCGACTGGAAGGGCCAGGACTGGTACCGCGAGTCGGAGGACAAGGCGGCGCACCCGAACTCGCGCTACTGCACCCCGATCGCCCAGTGCCCGACGCTCGCCCCCGAATGGGATGATCCGCAGGGCGTTCCGATCTCGGCGATCCTGTTCGGCGGCCGCCGCAAGACCACGGTTCCGCTGATCACCGAGGCGCGCGACTGGCAGCACGGCGTGTTCATCGGCGCGACGCTCGGCTCCGAGCAGACCGCGGCCGCCGAGGGCAAGGTCGGCACCGTGCGGCGCGACCCCATGGCGATGCTGCCGTTCCTGGGTTACAACGTCGGCGACTACTTCCAGCACTGGATCAACATCGGCAAGAACGCCGACGAGTCCAAGCTGCCCAAGGTGTTCTTCGTCAACTGGTTCCGCCGTGGCGACGACGGCCGGTTCCTCTGGCCGGGCTTCGGTGAGAACAGCCGCGTGCTCAAGTGGGCCATCGAGCGCATCGAGCACAAGGCTGACGGCCGGTCGACCCCGATCGGCATCGTGCCGTCGGCCGCCGACCTCGACCTGAGCGGTCTCGACGTCGACGCCGCCGACGTGGATGAGGCGCTCGCCGTCAATCCCGACGAATGGCGCGCCGAGCTTCCGCTGATCGAGGAGTGGTTCGAGTTCGTCGGCGAGAAACTGCCGACTGGCATCAAGGACGAATTCGACGCGCTCAAGCACCGCCTGGCCGAGTAGGTTTCTCCGCGAGCGTGCGTGTCTGCTGGTAGGCACGCCGCAGCACGTCGGCATTCTGCGCACCCTCGTGGATTCACGAGGGTGCGCTTTTGCGTGCGGCGACGAAAACGTTGCGCGCCACGTCAGTAACCTGGTGGCGATTTTCGACGCCGATCTCCGCCATGGCGTTACCGGTGGACGACGTCGTCACTCGTAGTGGTACCGCGCCTGCAGGATCTGCAGGTCGTCATTGACGACGCGGTGGACAAGCCCGTATTTCAGTGGCTCGGGTTTGCCGATCCCTTCATACGGAGATCGGCAGGTATCCGCGATCAACCGGTTTGTCCGTTTGAGTGAAGTCCTGTCGGCGGTCTGCCAATTCAGGTAGTCGTTCCGCGCCTGCGGGACGAAGACGATGTTCACTCCCCAGTATCGAGTTCCGCTCGGACACCGCGGCCCTTGTCCAAGGCATCGGCGGCGTCGATTAGCCGGCGCGCGTTCGCCGGGGAACGGAAAAGGTACGGGAAATGGGCACCACTACATGGGCGCTCGCAATGCGCGCTTTAGTGACCGGCCCACTTGACACCTGTCAAGTGGCGCCGGTTACAGTCGGCTCATGCAGATCCGCGAGCACGCCAAGGCCAGCCCGGACAAGCCGGCCATCATCCTCTATCCATCGGGAACCGTCGTCACGTTCGGTGAGCTGGAGGCCCGCGCCAACCGGCTGGCTCACTACTTCCGCGCGCATGGGCTGCGCGAGGGTGATGTGGTCGCGATCCTCATGGAGAACAACGAGCACATCCACGCCGTGATGTGGGCGGCACGGCGCAGCGGCCTGTACTACGTGCCCATCAACACGCATCTGACACCCGCCGAGGCGGCATACATCGTCGACAACAGCGGCGCGAAGGCGATCGTCGGCTCGGCCGCGCTCACCGACGTCCTGAGCGGTCTCGAAGGCGAACTGCCCAATGGCCTGCCCGACATCCTGCTGATCGCCGACGGTGACCTCGACGGCTGGCAGCGGTACCCGCAAGCCGTTGCCGATCAGCCCGATACGCCGATCGACGACGAGATGGACGGCGATCTGCTGCAGTACTCGTCGGGCACCACTGGACGGCCCAAAGGCATCAAACGTGAACTCCCGCATGTGCCGCCGTCGGAGACCCCCGGCATGATGGCGGCGCTCGTCGGATTCTGGATGCACCCCGATGCGGTGTATCTGAGCCCGGCGCCGCTGTATCACACCGCGCCGTCGGTGTGGTCGATGCAGGTGCAGGCCGGCGGCATCACGACCGTCGTGCTGGAGAAGTTCGACGCCGAAGGCACGCTCGACGCCATCCAGAAGCACGGTGTCACGCACGGCCAGTTCGTCCCCGTCATGTTCACGCGCATGCTGAAACTGCCCGATTCCGTGCGCAATTCGTATGACCTGTCGAGTCTGCAGCGCATCATGCATGCCGCGGCACCGTGCCCCGTGGAGATCAAGAAGCAGATGATCGACTGGTGGGGACCGATCGTCGACGAGTACTACGCGTCCTCGGAAGCCATTGGCGCGACACTGATCACCGCCGAGGAGTGGCTGACGCATCCCGGTTCGGTGGGCAAGGCCATGACGAGCGTCGTGCACATCCTCGACGAGGACGGCAACGAGCTGCCGCCGGGCCAGGCCGGTGAGATCTACTTCGAGGGCGGTCAGGACTTCGAATACCTCAACGACGCCGAGAAGACCGCATCGTCGCGGGACTCGCACGGCTGGAAGACGGTGGGCGACATCGGTTATGTCGACGAGGACGGGTATCTGTACCTGACCGACCGGCGCCACCACATGATCATCTCGGGCGGGGTCAACATCTACCCGCAGGAAGCCGAGAACATGCTCGTCGTCCACCCGAAGGTGATGGACGCCGCGGTGTTCGGTGTCCCGGACGACGAGATGGGCCAGAGCGTCAAGGGTGTGGTGCAGACGGTCGACCCATCCGACGCCACACCGGAGTTCGCCGAGGAACTGATGGTCTGGCTCCGGGAGCGCCTGTCGCACTACAAGTGCCCGCGGTCCATCTCGTTCGAAGAGCAGCTGCCCCGCACCGACACCGGCAAGCTGTACAAGCAGGAGCTGATCAAGAAGTATTCATGACGTGATCGAGCTGCCCGGCGGCATCCGCGTCAGCACCGAAACTCCGGACGAGGACGCCACGTTCACGCTCACCGAGGGCACGACCGACCAGCGCACGGTGATCGTGGTCGAGTCGGTCGAGCAGACACTTGCCGAACTGTCCGAGCGGTGCGCGACATGGCCCCAAGCCGCCGCGGTGTGCGACGACGTCCTGCGCAGTGTGGACGTCGCCGCACCCGCGTTCGGTGGCGTGATCACCGAATCGCTGGCCTACTCGACCCTGCAGTCCGGACCGGAGTTCGCCCGCTGGCTCGCCGAACGCGGACCGGCGACCGTGCCCGCGCTACCCGACCCGGTGCAGGCCAGTCGTGACGGCAACACGCTGCACGTCCGCTTCAACCGGCCGCAGCGGCACAACGCGTTCTCCACCGACGCGAGGGCCGCACTTCTGGAGGCCCTTGATGTCGCCCGGCTCGACCCGTCCGTCGACGAGGTCGTGCTCGGCGGCAACGGCCGATCCTTCTGCAGCGGTGGCGATCTCGCCGAGTTCGGCTCGTTCGCCGACCCGGCCAGCGCCCACCTCGCCCGCACCCGCCACAGCCCCGCGCTGGTGCTCGACGAACTCACCGCGAGGCTGGGCGGGCGCTGCCGCGCCGAGGTGCACGGCCAGGTGCTGGGCAGCGGGCTCGAGATGGCCGCCTACTGCGGCCGGGTGAGCTGCGACCCGCAGGCCACGCTCGGACTGCCCGAACTCGCGCTCGGCCTGATCCCCGGTGCGGGCGGCACGGTCAGCATCACGCGCCGAATCGGCCGCTGGCGCACCGCGTTTCTCGTGCTGTCGGGCCGCACGATCGACGCGGCAACGGCACACGCGTGGGGACTGGTCGACGAGATCGTCAGCGTTGGCGGGCCGGCCTGATGATCAACTCGTTGACGTCGACCTCGGGCGACTCGTTCACGGCGTAGGACACCGCGCGGGCGATCGCGTCGGGCGGGATCGAAGCGGCGCGGTAAGTCAGCATCGCTTCTGCGGCCGTCGGATCGGTGATGGTATCGGCGAGTTCGGATTCCACGACGCCGGGCGAGACCGTGGTGACACGGATGGCGGGGTCGAGTTCCTGTCGCAGGCCCTCGGTGATGGCCCAGGCGGCGTACTTCGTCGCGCAGTAGACCGCCCCGGTGGGCACCACCTGATGCGCTCCGATCGACGCCATGGTGACGAAGTGGCCGTGGCCCTGACGCTGGAAGTGCGGCAGCGCGGCGGCGATGCCGTTGAGCAGCCCGCGGATGTTGACGTCGATCATGGTGTCCCACTCGTCGGCCAGCAGTGCGTCGAGCCGCGAAAGCGGCATCACACCGGCGTTGTTGACGATCACGTCGATGCGCCCGTGCTCCGACACCGCCCAGTCGACGAACGACACCACGTCGGCCCGATCGGTGACGTCGAGGCGGCGCACCGCCAGGTTGTCGCGCGCCAGCGCGGCGAGGCGGTCCTCGCGGCGTGCGCCGCCGATGACGTGGTGGCCTTCGGCTGCGAGGCGCGTCGCGATGGCCGCGCCGATGCCGCTGGTGACTCCGGTGACGAGGATGATCTTGGATTCGTTCATGCCTGTCAGGCTGCCGCGTCGCGCGATGGTCAACCAGGGTGCAGCGCACCCAGGCACCGCGTGCATGCCACGCCTACTGTGGCGGTATGACCGAACTCGGCGACTATCTGCGCAGCAGGCGAGCGTTGGTGGGTCCCGCCGAGGTGGGTCTCACGAGCGTGGGACACCGGCGCGTGCCGGGGCTGCGGCGTGAGGAGGTTGCGCTGCTGGCAGGCGTCAGTGTCGACTACTACGTGCGGCTCGAACAGGGCCGGGAGCGCTCGCCGTCCGCGCAGGTGCTCGATGCGCTCGCGGCCGCGTTGCGTCTCGACGACGACGGCCGCGGTCACCTGTTCCGCGTGGCCGGACTGGCGCCGCGTCCTCGGAGTGTCCGGACGGCTGATCGCGTCGATCCCGCGCTGCTGCGTCTCATGGCGGCCTGGCCGGACAACCCCGCGTTGATCTACAACCGGGCCATCGACGTGCTGGCCGCCAACCCGCTGGCAGACGCGCTGTTCGGCGACTTCGGCTCGGCAGGCAATCTGATGCTGCTGGTGTTCACCGAGCCAAGGGCCCGCCGGTTCTATGCCGACTGGCCAGACATCGCGGCCAATTCGGTGGCCGCGTTTCGCCGCAACCATGGCATGGCGCCACACGATCCGCGGGTTGCGGCCGTACTCAACGAACTGCTCGACCGCAGCCCCGAGTTCGCAGAGCTGTGGGCGAAGCACGACGTTCGGGGTAAGTCGTTCGCGGCCAAGACCTTTCACCATCCGGATGTCGGCACGCTGACGTTGGAGATGCAAACGTTCGACGTGCGATCGGCGCCGGGGCAGGAATTGGTGGTCTATCAGGCCGAGCCCGGCACCGCGAGCGCCGATGCGCTGAAGCTTCTGGGCAGCCTGGCTGCCTCGGTCGGCATGTGAATAGCATGTGAATCCGTGACTGCACATGGCCAGATCTCCGGGGGTCCGTACTTCGACGACCTGGAAGTAGGCCAGGTATTCGACACCGCGCCGTCGATGACGCTTACCGCGGGTGCCGCAGCCGCCCACCAGGCGATCATCGGAGACCGCATGCGGCTGGCGCTCGACGCGGAACTGGCCGCGGCGGTGACCGGTGCGCCCGGTCCGCTTGCCCACCCTGCGCTGGTCTGCGACATTGCGATCGGGCAGAGCACGCTTGTGACGCAACGGGTGAAAGCCAATCTCTTCTATCGAGGGCTGGCGTTCCACCGCTATCCCGTCATCGGTGACACGTTGTTCACCCGCACCGAAGTGGTTGGGCTCAAGCAGAACTCGGCCAAGCCCGGGCGTGCGCCGACGGGTTTGGCGGCGTTGCGCATGACGACCGTGGACCAGGCCGAACGGCTCGTGTTGGACTTCTATCGGTGCGCCATGCTGCCGCTGTCCGACGGAGCCGGCGACACCGGTCATACCGACGACCTGACGGAAATCGGCACCGACGCTGCACCTGACCCGACGGCGGGTTGGGACGCCGACGCATACCGGGCGAGAGTTCCTGGCCCGCACTTCGACCCCGAGTTGGCAGGAACGGTTTTGCACAGCACGGCCGACGTGGTCTCGAGTGCTCCGGAACTTGCTCGATTGACGCTGAACATCGCTGCCACGCATCATGACTGGCGCGCGGGCGGCAAGCGGCTCGTCTACGGTGGGCACACAATCGGGCTGGCGTTGGCGCAGGCCAGCCGACTGTTGCCGAACCTGGTCACGGTGCGGGGCTGGGAATCGTGCGATCACACCGGTCCGGTACACGAAAATGACACGCTGTTCAGCGAACTGCACGTTGAGTCGGCCGAAGCCGGTGTGCTGCGGCTGCGCTCGCTCGTGTTCGCGGCGGCCGGTCCCGACGACGCAGCGGACCGCCAGGTGCTCGACTGGCGGTTCACCGCGTTGTTGTTCTGAGGGACGGGTCTGATGAATTCAGCGGTGCTCGCCACGGCCCAACGGGTCGCAGACGCGTTCACCGCGTGCACTGGAGTCGCCCTCGACGCCGCCGAGATCGTCACCGGCCGCGCGGCCCTGCTCGGGTTGGCGCCATCCGGCGGCATCTCGGCGGGCGGCGCCACCCGGCTGCTGCAGGGCAGCGACGGTTGGGGCGCGTTGACGTTGTCGCGGCCGGATGACATCGCGGCCGTACCCGCCCTCGTCCACACCGAGACGGTGGGCGGTGACCCATGGCAGGCCGTCGAGGAATGGGCGGCCCGCCACGACGCCGCAGAGCTGGCCGAGCGAGCCCGGCTACTCGGCCTGCCGGCAGCCGTGCTCGGCGAAACCGGCGCCGCGCCACCACGTATAGCCCGCGTGGGCGACCGGGCCCCCGCCCGGCCGCTCACGGGCCTGCTGGTCGCCGATCTGTCGTCGATGTGGGCCGGGCCGCTGTGCGGTCAGCTGCTGCGGCAAGCCGGCGCCACCGTGGTGAAGGTCGAAAGCCCGAGCCGGCCGGACGGTACGCGCGCTGGGCCTGCGGTGTTCTTCGACTGGATGAACTCTGGAAAGCTCTCTTACGCAGTCGAGTTCGACGACATCGGACCGCTGCTTGAGGTGGCCGACGTGGTGATCGAAGCGTCGCGCCCCAGCGCACTCACCCGCCGCGGCCTCGGCCCGCAATCGGCGAGTCCACGTGCGGGGCGGGTGTGGTTGCGCATCACCGGGCATGGCACCACCGGCGAACGCGCCGACTGGGTGGCATTCGGCGACGACGCCGCGGTGTCGGGCGGTCTGGTCGAATACCGAGGCGGTGCACCGATTTTCACCGGCGACGCGATCGCCGACCCGCTCACCGGTATACATGCTGCGCTTGCCGTCGTGGAATCGTGTGCGCGCGGCGGCGGCGAGCTCATCGAGTTCGCGATGGCCGCGCTGGCCGCCGAGTACGCGCCGCTCGCCGGCGATGGCGATGCGGTTGACGCGGTTGCGCCGCCGTCGTCGCCGCCGGGGCCCGCGCTGGGAGCCGGCGATGCTGAGGTGCGCCGGCTGATATCCGAACGTTGGGCGCCACCATGCTGATTCGGCGTGCCAGGCTGATCGACGGAACCGTCGTCGACATCCGGGTCGGCGAGCGGATCGAACAGGTCGCCCCGTCGTTGCCGGGGAGTGAACCGGTGCTGGATGCGGCCTTCGGCACCGTCATCCCGGGACTGCACGATCATCATGTGCACGTGTACTCGGCTGCCGCCGAACAGGATTCGGTTCGGGTCGGCCCGAACGACGTCCGGGATGCCGCTCGGCTGCGTCACGTGCTGTCGCGCGCGAAGCCTGGCGGTGACGGCTGGATCAGGGCGGTCGGCTATCACGAAGTGGTCGCCGGACCGCTGGACCGGCATCGGCTCGACGAGCTGACCTCGACCGTGCCGGTGCGGGTACAGCATCGCAGCGGCGTGTTGTGGATCCTGAACTCGGCCGGGCTGGCTGCCGTCGGGCGACCCGATCACCCCGACGGCAGACTGCGCAGCGCCGACCCCACGTGGGCCGAGCCGTTGCAGCGCAGACAAATTCAGGTGGCTGAGTTCAGCGACCGGCTGGCTCGGTATGGCGTCACCGCAGTCACCGACGCCACGCCGGATCTCGATGCCCTGCCGACGGGCCTGCACCAACGGGTTTACAGGCTCGCGCCGGGTAAACGCATTCTGCACGACGAGGACCTCGATCTCGATGCCCTGACGGCGTGGATCGGCCGGCGCCACGACGATGGCCAACCCGTTGCGATCCACTGTGTCACCGCAGCCCAACTCATCGTCACGATCGCGGCGCTGCGCGTCGCCGGAGCCCATCCCGCCGACCGCATCGAACACGCGGCAATGGTTCCCGCCGACTGTATCGCCGACCTCGTCGAACTCGGGGTGACAGTGGTGACTCAACCGAACTTCGTCGCGGAGCGCGGCGACGAGTACCGCACCGACATCGCCGACGCCGAGCAGGACCAGCTGTGGCGCCTGGCCACGCTGTTGTCCGCAGGCATCCCGGTCGCGCTGTCCACCGATGCCCCGTTCGGCGCAGCGGACCCGTGGGCGGCGATGCGCGCGGCCGTCCATCGCAGAACGCCGCGGGGCGCGGTGTTGAACCCGGCCGAACGCGTACCGGCGCGCACGGCGCTCGAGTTGTTCTGGGGTGCGGCGGAACGCCCGGCGATGCCGCGGTCGGTCGCGGTGGGCCAGCCCGGTGATCTCTGCGTGCTGTCGGCACCGCCGGCGCAGGTGCTCGAGGAACTGGACGCGGGGTTGGTGGCGGCCACCATCATCGGCGGTGCCGTGGTGTTTGCCCGGTGAACGTATGGCGCACCCCGGGCATGCCTGCCCTGTTGGCGTCGGCTGCGCTCGGGTTCACCGGATTCGCGTTGCTGTTGCCCGTCGCGCCGATGTGGGCAGTGCACATCGGCGCCGACAATCTCGGCGCCGGCCTGGTCAACAGCGTGCTGATGGGCTGCACGGTGGTGGCGCAGCTGCTGGCCGGGCGCCTGCTGAAGCGCGTCGGCGCGCCGGTGATCCTGGCCATCGGCCTCGTCCTGTTGGGCGCACCCGCGCTGCTGCACATGGCTGCGGGTTCGCTGTGGGCGGTTCTACTGCTGGCGGCCCTGCGCGGATTCGGTTTCGGCATACTCACCGTGACCGGCGTCGACGGCATCGCGGGCCTGGTGCCGCAGGAGTATCGGGGCCGCGCGGTCGGAGCGTACGGACTGGCCATCGCCGCACCGCAATTCGTCCTCACGCCGGCCGCGCCGTGGCTGGCCGAGCACGTCGGCTTCGAGCTGGTGTTCGTGCTCGCGGCCGCCCCGCTGCTGGCGGTACCACTCGCACTGGCGTTCACCCGATCGGTGCCGACGCCGCCGCGCGCGACCGATGATCGGCTCGTGGTCAGTCGCGGTCTGCTCGGCTCGATCGCGGCGCTCGTGGTGATCACCGCCTCGGGTGGCGCGATCCTCACGTTCGCACCGCAATTCGGCGGTGCGGAGGTGGCATTCGGCGCGCTCCTGGGTCTGACGGGGGCGGCGGCGTTGAGCCGATGGCTGGTCGGCGGTGTGGCGGACCGCATCGGCCCCGCCAAGTTCATCGATCCGATGCTGTACCTGGGGGCCATCGGCCTGGGGGCGGTCGCATTCGGGATCGGCTCGCACGGCTTGCTCGTCATCGCGGGTTCGGTCCTGGTCGGCGTGGCCTACGGCTCGCTGCAGAATGTCACGCTCGTGCAGGCGTTCGCCGCGTCTGGCGAACACGCCCGGCGAGCTGTGAGTGTGGTCTGGAATGTGGGGTTCGATGCGGGAACCGGTCTGGGTGCGCTGGCCGTCGGCGCGCTGGCCACCTCGTATTCGTTTCCCACGGCGTTCGCGGCAATGACCGCCGGATGTGTCGTGATCGGGGTCGTCTGGACCGTCGGCCGCCGATTGTGAGCGGTCGGCAACGGGTAAACCGTGGGGATGAACCAGTCCGAAGCTCCTCTCCTCGGCGCCTTGAACTCCTACCACGCGTCAAACCGGTATGGTTTCTCGCCGCCCGGACACCGGCAGGGCCGCGGGGTGGACGAGCGGGTTCTGCGCGTGCTCGGCCGCGAGCCGTTCCTGAGCGATGTGCTGGCGAACGGCGGGCTGGACGATCGGCGTAGCAGCAACGGCTACCTGACGCATGCCGAAGACCTCATGGCCGAGGCGGTGGGCGCCGACGTGGCGTGGTTTTCCACCTGCGGCAGCTCGCTGTCGGTGAAGGCCGCGATGATGGCCGTCGCGGGCGGTGACGGCAGCCTGCTGTTGAGTCGAGACAGTCACAAGTCGGTGGTGGCCGGCCTGATCTTTTCCGGGGTGACACCGCGTTGGATCACGCCGCGCTGGGACGCCGAACGGCATATGTCCCACCCACCGTCGCCTCAGCAGGTCGAGGAAACCTGGCAGCGCTATCCCGATGCCGCCGGGGCGTTGATCGTGAGCCCGAGCCCGTACGGCACCTGCGCGGATCTGGAAGGCATCGCCGAAGTTTGCCATGCGCGGGGCAAGCCGCTCATCGTCGACGAGGCGTGGGGTGCGCACCTGCCCTTCCACGAGGCCCTGCCGACGTGGGCGATGAACGCCGGTGCGGATGTCTGCGTGGTGAGCGTTCACAAGATGGGTGCCGGCTTCGAGCAGGGTTCGGTGTTCCATCTGCAGGGCGATCTCGTCGACCAGGACCGGCTGTCTGCCTGTGCCGATCTGCTGATGACGACCAGCCCGAATGTGTTGGTGTACACCGCGATCGACGGTTGGCGCCGCCAGATGGTTGAGCGCGGTCACGAGTTGATGGGAGCGGCGCTGGATCTGGCGAACCGGACGCGGCGCGAGATCGAGAAGATACCCGACATCGAGGTGCTCGACGACGAGCTTCTCGGCGTGCAGGCCTCGCACGATCTCGACCGGTTACAGGTGCTGATCGACGTCGCGGCCACCGGAACGTCGGGCTATCAGGCCGCCGACTGGTTGCGCGAGTACTGCCAGGTCGACATGGGGATGACCGACCACCGCAGGATCCTGGCGACCATGTCGTTCGCGGACGGCTCTGACACCGCGGGCCGGCTCATCGACGCACTGACACTGTGGCGCAAGGCGGCCGACGATTTCGACCGCCCACCGCGCGTCGATCTGCCGTCCCCGGAGGAGATCCAACTGACGACCGTGACGTCACCGCGCGACGCATTCTTCGGTCGCGTCGAGAAGGTTCCGGTCGAGGAAGCGGTGGGCCGGATATCCGCCGAGCAGATCACCCCGTACCCGCCGGGGATCCCGGCGGTGGTTCCGGGCGAACGCCTCAACCAAGCCGTACTCGACTATCTGCGGACCGGTCTGGAGGCGGGCATGAACGTGCCGGATCCCGCCGACCCCCAGCTGCGTACGATCCGCGTGACCGCCTAGCCGTCACGCCGGCATCGCGCATCGGGACCGGGCCAGCCGGAGATCTTCGACCAAACCGTCAAAGGCCTTGTCGCGGTCCTCTTTCGGCCCGCGCAGCAACGAGGACGGATGCACGGTCGCCACGAGTTCCGGCTCACCCGACGCGAACCCGGCGGGCATGTGCAGCACCTCACCGCGGTGCTGGGTGACCCGGAAGTCGTTACCCAGCACCGATTTCGCCGCGGTGGCACCGAGTAACACGACCACATCAGGTTCCACGGCGTCCAGTTCTGCCACGAGCCATGGGCGGCACGCGACGACCTCGATACGGCTCGGTGTCTTGTGGATGCGGCGCGTACCGCGTTCGGCCTGGGTGAACTTGAAATGCTTGACCGCGTTGGTCACATAAACCCGGTCCCGGTCGATTCCGGCCCTATCCAGCGCGTCGTCGAGGACTCGGCCGGCCGGGCCGACAAACGGTTTGCCCGCGCGGTCCTCGCGGTCGCCGGGCTGCTCGCCGATCAGCATCATGTGGGCGGATCGCGCGCCAGCCCCGAACACCGTCTGGCTGGCGTCGCGGTACAAATCGCAGCCACGGCAGCCCCGCGCTGCCGTGGTCAGCACCTCCAGGTTCCGTGATTCGGGGACGAATTCTTCTGCTCCGGCCATACCGACTGGATACCCACTTTGCCGTTTCAACCGGCTTTACCGGGGTATCCCGCGGCCAGCAACAGGAGAAGAGAGCTATGACCACGGCCGCAGTCTCGGTGGATGAGGAGCAGGACGCATCCACCGGCAACCGTATCCAGCATCGCCGTCGGAGTTTAGAAGCGATTGCTCTGGCCACAGGCTGCCGGGTCGTGGTGCGCAACGCCGTCCGGATGTGGGCACTGCAACCGGGTCTGGGCTGGCCGTTGGCCTCGGTCGACCGCATGGTGGGCCTGATCCCGCGCCGGATCGGCGCGGCAGTGCAGCCGGTGATGCTGCCGACCTGTCCTGCCGAGTTCGTGCGCGCATCCGGCACTTCCGATCGGCGCGCAATCCTCTACCTGCATGGCGGCGCATTCATGACGTGCGGGCTCAACACTCACCGCGGGCTCGTGGCCCGGTTGTCGGAGGCGGCCGACGCGGCCGTACTCAACGTGGGTTACCGGATGCTGCCGACGTGGGGTTTGGCCGAGGCGATCGAGGACGCGCTCGCCGGTCTGCGTTGGTTGCGGCGTCGCGGTTACCACTCACACCAGGTGGTCATCGCCGGTGATTCGGCGGGCGGATACCTGGCGCTGGCCACGGTTCTGCGCCTGATCGCGCGCGGAATCCAGCCCGCCGCGGGCGTGGCGGCGATATCGCCACTGACCGATCTCGACCCGGCCCGCAAGCTGGCGCACCGCAACGCTGGCCGCTGTTCGATGTTCACCGGCGCTGCGCTGTCGGCCTTCGCGCGGTATCTGCACCACTGCGAACAGGGGCTCGCCCGGACCCGCGATGCGCATGCCGTGGTCAACCCGGCGGCCGCCGACCTGTCGAAGATGCCGCCGGTCGCAGTGCACGTCAGCGCAGACGAATCGCTCTTGGCGGATTCGGAGCTGTTGGCACATCGGCTCGCCGACGCGCGTGTCCGATGTGACCTGCACGTGTGGGACGGGCAGATTCACGATTTCCCGCTGGCCGCGGACGTGCTTCCGGAAGGCCGGCGGGCCATCCGGTATCTCGGCGATTTCGTCAGGGAGGTGACCCACGCGGGCGGCCACGTCGCATCGAGTTTGTCGGCTGGGGGCCACGGGTATCCGGCGCCTGGTGCCTGATGCGACGAGGGAGTACACGGTGGCCGACGTAAACGATGGCAAGACGAATCCCAAACAACAACAGCTCGACGACAACAGGGTGGACCGGGCGACCGGATATCTCACCACACAGCAGGGTGTCCGGGTCGACCACACCGACGATGCGCTGACCGTCGGGGAGCGCGGCCCAACCCTTTTGGAGGACTTCCACGCCAGAGAGAAGATCACCCACTTCGACCACGAGCGCATACCGGAGCGGGTGGTGCACGCGCGTGGCGCCGGAGCATACGGTTACTTCGAGCCATACGACGATTCTCTGGCCGAGTACACGGCCGCGAAGTTCCTGACGACACCGGGTCTGCAGACTCCGGTGTTCGTGCGGTTCTCCACGGTGGCCGGATCGCGCGGATCGGCCGACACCGTGCGTGACGTCCGCGGCTTCGCCACGAAGTTCTACACCGAGCAGGGCAATTACGATCTGGTGGGCAACAACTTCCCGGTGTTCTTCATCCAGGACGGCATCAAGTTCCCAGACTTCGTACATGCGGTAAAACCCGAGCCGCACAACGAGATTCCGCAGGCGGCGTCGGCACATGACACGCTCTGGGACTTCGTGTCACTTCAGCCGGAAACCCTGCACGCCATCATGTGGTTGATGTCGGACCGCGCGTTACCCCGCAGCTACCGGATGATGCAGGGCTTCGGGGTGCACACATTCCGGTTCGTAAACGCCTCCGGTAAAGGCGTTTTCGTCAAGTTCCACTGGAAGCCCCGGCTCGGCGTGCATTCGTTGCTCTGGGAGGAATGCCAAAAGATCGCCGGTACCGATCCGGACTACAACCGGCGAGACCTGTGGGATTCCATCGAATCCGGCCAGTACCCGGAGTGGGAACTCGGCGTGCAGCTGGTCGACGAGTCCGACGAGTTCAACTTCCCGTTCGACTTGTTGGACTCGACGAAGATCATTCCGGAGGAGATGGTTCCGGTACGGCCGGTCGGACGGATGGTGCTCAACCGGAATCCGGACAACTTCTTCGCCGAGACCGAGCAGGTGGCGTTCCACACCGCCAACGTGGTGCCGGGCATCGACTTCACGAACGATCCGCTGCTGCAGTTCCGGAATTTCTCCTATCTCGACACTCAGCTCATCCGCCTGGGCGGTCCGAACTTCGCCCAGCTGCCGGTCAATCGCCCCATCGCCGAAGTCCGCAACAATCAGCACGACGGGTACAGCCAGCACACCATTCCGCGCGGCAAGACCAGCTACTTCAAGAACAGCCTAGGAGGCGGCTGCCCGGCGCTCGCCGACGAGGATGTCTTCCGGCATTACACGCAGAAGGTCGACGGCCACAAGATTCGGCAACGAGCCGAGAGCTTCAAGGATTTCTACAGCCAGGCGCGGCTGTTCTGGAAGAGCATGTCGTCGGTGGAGGCGCGGCACATCGTTGCGGCGTTCGGGTTCGAACTGGGCAAGGTCCACGAGTCGACGGGCATCCGGGCAAGGGTGGTCGAGCAGCTGAACCTCGTGGACAACGAACTGGCAGCACGCGTGGCGGCCAAGCTGGGTCTGCCCGCGCCGAACGAGGTGCCGATCGAGCTCGACCTGCCGGAGTCACCGGCGTTGTCCCAGCTCAATCTGGTCAGCGGTGGCATTGAGACCCGCAAGATAGCGCTGTTGGCAGACAACGGCGTCGACGTCGCGGCCGTCGAGCAGTTTCGTGCCGCGATGGATGAGCGGGGTGCGACGGTCGAGGTACTCGCGCCCGCGGGCGGTGGCACGTTGCAGGGCGCGTCCGGCGGCGAACTGGCCGTCGATCGCGGTATGACCACGATGGCCTCGGTGCTGTACGACGCCGTTGTGGTGCCTGGCGGCGCCGAATCGGTCAGCGGGCTCACTGGCGACGGCTATGCGGTGCACTTCGTGCGGGAGGCCTACAAGCACCTCAAGGTCGTCGCTGCGTTCGGTGACGGTTGCGAGATGTTGCGCACCGCGGGGGTGGGTGAGCGGTTGTCCGACAGCGGCGAAGTCGCCGCCGAGCGTGGCGTAGTCACGACGGCCGCGACGGGCGCTGCCTCGGCCGATTTCGTCGACGCGGTTGCCGATGCCTTGGCGCGACACCGGGTGTGGGACCGCGAAACCGACGCGGTGCCGGCCTGACCGACGGTGTTTCCCGGGCCGGTCCCGTGGGCACCCAACTGAGATGACTGACAGAAGCAGCGACGCGCCGTCCGAGACCCCTGAGGAAGGCGGCCCCGATGACACTCTGTCGCCAAGCGAGGCAACAGATTCGGACGAGGTGGCCAACGCCGACGGCGACGAGGTCGTCGACCCGCCCGAGGACTGGCAGGCCGCCGACGAGACGGAACCCGAGGAATCTCTCGACCGCAAGCTCGAAGCCGAAGAACCGGACGTTTCCGCGCAAGAGCCCCCGCAGCGAGACATCGACGAAACGGTCGGTGAGCCCAAGGACGTCGAGGTCGTGCATCCCGGCGACCGGCGCGAGGACCGGCCGGACGACGGAGAGGAGTCGCTCTTCCCGGTGGTCCGGTGACGAGACGTCAGCCGGCCTGGCGTTGCAGCGTGACCGACGCGGTGTTCGCGTCGGGCTGCGCTGCGATGCCTTGGCCTTTCGCGGTGACCGCCAACGCGGTGCGGTCGCCGCGGAACAGGTCGCGCGAGAATTCGCACGGTGACCCGTCCTGGTCGTAGGTGACGCGGGTGATCAACAGCAGCGCGGCTTTCGGTTTGATGCCGAGCAGGGTGGCCTCACTGCTGGTGGCGTTGACGGCTTCGATCCGCTCGTCGGCGCGGCCGGCAACCTTGCCGTATTGGGATTCCAGTATCTCGTAGAGCGATCCGCCCAGCTGTTGCTCGAGCAGCCCGGGAAAGGCTTCCGCCGGGAATTGGGCGTGCTCGAGCGAGATGGGCGAGCCGTCGGCCAAGCGCACCCGCTGAATCTCGACGACGTAGTCGGCAGGCCCGAGACGTAACGCGGTCCGGGTGGCCTGGTCCGGTGTCGTGATGCGGGTGGACAGGACGCGGGTGCCCGCGATGTAGCCCTGGTTGGCGAGGAACGCGGGCACACCGACCACGTCGGAAAGGTTGCGTTCGACCTGTCCGTGGCTGATGAAAATGCCACCGGCCCGGCCGATGACCCGGTGGACGAGCCCGGCTTCCTCCAACGCGGCCAGCACCTGGCGCAGGCTGGACCGGCTGGTCCCGTAGCGCTCGGCGAGATCGCGTTCACTGCCGAGTTTCGCGCCAGGGGCACCCGCGTTGATGTCGGCGACTATGCGACGCCGCAACTCCTCGCTCTGGATTGCCACCCGGCCCCCTCACCGTGTATTGGTCCAGCCAATTCTAACCAGAGGTGTCTCAGAGTTCGGCGATGGCCAGATGAGATTCCGGCAGAATCTGCCCACCGTCCACGACCAGCGACTGGCCGGTGATGTAGGCCGCTTCGTCGGTCGCGAAGAACAGCGCCGCGTTGCCGATGTCGGCGACCGAACCGAGTCGGCCGGCAGGCACCGCGGAGGCCATTTGGTCGAGGTAATCCTGGCCCATTTCACCGAGACCCTCGGTGACGATGTTGCCGGGGAGCACGGCGTTGATCGTGATGTTCTTCGGCGCGAGTTCCATCGCGGCGGTCCGCAGGAAGCCGAGCTGGGCGGCCTTGCTGGCCCCGTAGTGCGACCAGCCCGGATAACCGGTGATCGGGCCGGTGATCGACGACGTGATCACCACGCGACCATGGCCGCTCGCAGTCAGCGCCTGCAGTGCGGCCTGCACGATGTAGACCGTGCCTTTGAAGTTGACGCCGAGCACCTGCTCGATGTCGTCGGGGGTCAGATCCTCCAACCGGCCCGACGGAAAGATTCCGGCGTTCGCACACACGATGTCGAGCCCGCCGTGCCGCTGCACGGCCTCTGCCACCGCGCGCTGCGCGTCCTCGGGGCTGGAGACATCGGCGCTGAGCGCGCTGACCCGTCCCGCGGCGCCCGCCAGATCGGCGACCGCGGCATCGAGGTCGGCCTGATTGCGTCCGGTGATCAACACGTCGACACCCGCGTTGGCGAACGTCTGGGCGATACCGCGGCCGATGCCTTTGCTTCCGCCGGTGACGATGGCCGAACGGCCCTGCAGAGATGTGAACATGGCTGTGTCCTTAAGGTTTGTGATCGGGCTCAGACGAGGCCCAGGCCATCGGAACGGAGGTAACGCTCGGCCAATTCGCAGCTGCCCGCTGCATAGCTGATCGCCTTGGTGGCTGATTCTCGGGAATGACTGTGGCTGCCCATCCAGGCCAGCAACAACAATCTGCGCAGCAGGACGAACGACGCCAGCATCTCTTCGTCGGCGGCGGGGAGTTCGCGGCGGGCGCGGTAGCCCTCGACCCAGGCCGCCTGCCAATCCGCCAGCGCGGGATCGTCCTCGATGAACGACACCGCGGTACCGAAATCGTAGAAATACCAGCCGAATCCGCAGTCGTCGAAGTCGATCACGGTGATCGGCGATTCCGCTGCATCCGGATCGACCAGCAGGTTGGCCAACCGCAGGTCGGCGTGGATCAGGCCATACCGGTCGGGTGTGGTGCCGTACTTCTCCAGGCGCTGCCGCAGCAGATTCTGCGCGCGTTCCAGCAGTCGGATCTCGGCCGGTCCGACACCTTCCGCGTCCTGCCAACGGCCCCACCGGGGCTGGTCACCCAGGCTGTGCTCCCAATCCCACGAAAACCGGCCGAACCCCGCAGGCCTGGTCCAGCGCTGCGAATGCTCGTGCAGCGCGGCGGTGATGCGGCCCAGCGTGTGGAAATCATGGACGGTGAGCGAACTCTCGTCGGGCTCGGCGCCACCCACCATGTCGAAATGCACGATGTGGCGGGTGGTTCCGTCGGCGTCGACGCTGACGAGCCGCCTGCCGTCACGCGCGGGCAACACGGTGGGCACCGTGACGTCGCTGTCGGCGCGCAACGCCTCCAACCAGTCCAGTTCCGATTCGATCTCGTGCGGACGGTGATAGTTCTGCCGGTGCACCCGCAGAATCGACTGGGTGCCGCCGTCCTCGACGAGGTATGTCGCGTTCTCCGACAGGTTCAGCAGCCGCAGCGACGCGTCGGGCGAGATGTCGTACTCGGCCAGGGCCAGCTGCGCGACGGCCCGGTCGTCTGAAATCACCCCCACTAGTGCTCCCGTCCTTCGATCCCCGCCAACACCGTCGTGATGCGGTCACGGGCCAGCGTGACATCGGCCGTACTGCCGCCGATGTACAGCCGCCCGGCCGCTCCGATCATCTGCACGTCGACCACGGTAAGCCCTGGCGCGGCCCGCTCGGCCTCGTTGGCCGCCACCGCGGCGAACAACGCAGGCGTCATCTCGTACACCAAGAGCGACTGGCCGGGCAAAATCATCGAAGCCTGCCGGTTGCGGTTGAGGATCACCGCGTGCTGGTCGGTGATGTCTTCGATGATGTCGTGGTAGAGCACCCGGGGCCGCAGTTGGTCGGCCGCCTTGTTGCCGGTACCGGCCAAGATCGCCTCCCCAGCCCGGCGGACATCGTCCAGGTTGGCCGAGTGGATCTCCAGGACGCCGAATTGCCGTTCCACGTAAAGGATTCCGGGTTGGACGCCGGGAACTTCGCGCAATGCCAGGTCGATCACCCGCTCGATCGCCAGGGCAGGGGAGACCTCGACGATCAGCGCGTGCTCGCCTTCGTACGGCGGATAACCGCGAGCCCGGGTCGGCGTTCCCAGATAGGCGGCGAACTGGCGTTGGAGATCCTCGACCAGGAGGTAGACGCGGATCTGGGTACGGATCCCGGGCTCCTGCGCCGTCTCGGTCACGGTTTCGGGTGGGGCCATGGCTACTTGCTGGACACCGCGAAGTGCGCGCCGAGCTCGTTGTGCGGACGCGGGATGACATGCACGCTGACCAGTTCGCCGACCTGCGACGCGGTCTCGGCACCGGCCTCGGTCGCGGCCTTGACGGCGCCGACCTCACCGGTGACGATCACGGCGACCAGCCCGTCACCGACCTGCTGCCGGTCGGTGATGGTGACGTTGGCGGCTTTCACCATGGCGTCGGCGGCTGCGAGTGCGGCCACGTAGCCCTTGGTCTCGATCAGTCCGATTGCGTTGCTGGACATGGGTTTTCTCCTTATTGGTTGGGGTTGTTGTCGATGGATCCGATGATGAGTGCGTCGATCGGGGGCGGGGTTCCGGTGAACCAGCTCGCTGCCACCGAACCCTGGGCGATGAGTACGTGTTCACCGACCCCGCTGCCCAGGACATCGAAGGCGATCATGCGCGACCCTGACCCGTCGATCTCGACCTCGAGGAACGCGCCTGCCGGGACGCCCTCGATCCGGCGGGTCGACCACACGTTGCCGGTGACTCTCGCTGCAATCATTTGCGCTCCTTCGTCGCTCTGGCGATCATCTGCGCTCCTTTTCGATCGTGATCCCCAAAGCCCTGGCCTTCTCCCGGGCCAGTGGGGTCAATACCGCCCGGCGGCCAAGAACGAGCGTGCCGCCCGCCATGTCGGCGATGTGACGTTCGGTCACCGCACCGCTCTCGATCCGGTGGGTGACCGGACCGCCGGACGCGCGCGATGTGCCGGCGAGCCGGAAACTCAGCCGCCCGGATTTGAGGTCCGCGCGGGTCTTCGGGCTTTCGAAGAGCCGCAACAGTTTCCGCACAAACGAATCGAGGTCCTTGTCGCTGGTCAACCGCACCTCTTCGGTGCGGTTGCGACCGTCGACGGCTCGCGGGCCGGTCGGCTCCAGACCCATCTGCTCGGCGAACGTCGGCGGTGCGGAGGGTGGTGGTGCCGGCTCGCTGGGCGGCGCGGTCTTGAGGCCCGCAACGGCTTCGCGGACCACCTCGCGCACGAGCGCACGGAGTTCCTCGCGGGGATAGGTCATCGCGCACCCTGCAGTACGGCCAGCGCGTCCTGGGCGGCTTGGGCGGCCTGGCGGACGTCGGCCTCGGTGCCCGACAGGTACACCCGGCCGGTTGCCCCGATCATCCGGAAGTCCACGACTTTGATGTCGGCGGCTTTCTCGGCCTCGTTGGTCGCCAGGATGGCATACGACGCAGGCTGGACCTCGAGCACGAACAGCGATTCGCCGGGCAGCACCATCGACCCGATCTTGTTGCGGTTGATCAGGAACGCGTGCTGATGATCGATGCTGGAAATGATCCGCGACGCCAGCACGGTCGGGCGCACCGCGGCATCGGGATCACCGCCAAGGAAATCCAGGGCGGCATCGGCCGCGGCCTTGACCGCGCCCGTCTCGCCGTGGAACTCCAGGTATCCGAATTGCCGTTCCACGACCAAGATCCCGGCTTTCACCTCGGCATGCTTGAGCGCGACATCGGTCACGCCCTCGATGTCGAGGCCAGGGGCCACCTCGATGATCTGGGCGGCCATGTCGGCGCGAGGCAGGGCGCCTTTGATCCAGGTGCCCAGATACGACATGGTCTGCGGCTGCAGCCGGTCGATGAAGATGAAGGAACGCAGTTCTGCCACAGCTGTCACCTCTTGATCAGTTGAGCGAGTTCTTCGACCACCAGCGCACGCAGCTCAGCACGCAGTGCATCGAGTCCGGGGTCGCTGGGCCGGTTGACGGTGGGGTACGAGCGGCGCGGAGTCGTGCTTGTCGCCGAGGGTGCGCCGTCGCGGTCGTTGGACGCGCGCGGATACTCCGGAACCGCACCTGCCGGCGAACGCCACGGGCTGATGCCCGCGAAATTGCCCATCACCACACTTGGTTCGCTGTTGTAGGCGATTCGCGCCCAGTCGACCAGGTTGTGGGGCCGCAGGTTCTCGCCGATCGAGCTGCGCCCGACGAAGCCGGTGCCGATCGTCATCGACGGCGCCAGGTTGGTGTCCAGGCCCGAGCTGCCCGTGCTGTTGCCGACGTTGACCGAAACCCGCAACACCGGCACCTGCGCGGCGAAATCGGTGATGACAGACGGGTTCTCGCTGTGGATGGCCGCGGAGTGGCCCGCACCGCCGATGCGCACCACCGCACGCGCCGCGCGGATGCCGCGAGCCGCGTCGGCGGCAGTGGTCATGCCGAGCACCGGGGATAGCTTCTCGTGGGCCAGCATCTCCTCGGCGACCACATCGGTGAACGGGGCGATCAGTACGCGAGTCTTGGGTGTGACCCGCAAACCGGCCTGTCCGGCGATCCATGCCGCGTCGCGACCGACGACGTCGGTGTTGAGCTGCCCGTCGGCGAACATATAGGCCCGCAGCCGTCGCGCGCCGTCCTCGTCGAGGATGTGGGCGCCCGCGCGGGTCAGCGCCCCGCGCAACTTGTCGGCGATCGAATCCTCGGCGATCAGAACCGATTCGTTGGTGCACAGCACCGAGTTGTCGAAGGCCTTGCTGTCGACGATGCGCTTGGCGGCAGCGGCGACGTCGGCGCTCGCGTCGACGAACACCGGCACGTTACCGGGTCCGACACCCAGCGCGGGATTGCCCGATCCGTACGCGGCGCGGACCACGCCTGTGCCTCCGGTCGCGACGATGACGTCGGTGCGCTCGTCGGCCATGAGCGCCTGCACGAGCGGGATCGACGGCTCCTCGATGACCTGCACGACGCCGTCGGGCGCGCCTGCGGCGACCGCGGCCTCGGCCAGCACCCGCGCGGCATCGGCCGAGCAATGCTTGGCGCGCGGATGCGGCGCGACGACGACGGCGTTGCGCGTCATCAGCGCGAGGATCACCTTGAAGTACACGGTCGCGACGGGATTGGTGGTCGGCGTGAGGGCAAGCACCACACCGGCAGGCCGCGGCAGCTCGACGATCTTGCTGGCTACGTCGATCCGTGGGGAAACGAGATCTTCCCCGCGGTAGAAGTCGACGATCCCGCGCGAGCACGCCCGGTTCTTGATCACCTTGTCGGCGACCACGCCCATGCCGGTCTCGGCGACGGCCTCGGTGGCGAACCGCTCGGCCTGCGCATAGCCCGCGTCGGCCACGGCGTTGACGATGTTCGTCACCGCCGCATGGTCGTAGTCGGCATAGGCCGCAGCGGCCCAGCGGGCCCGTTCGAGCATGTGGCCGGCTTGCGCAACGTTGGTCATGAGGCTTTGCGTCCCTTCGCAGCGGTCTTGGCCCGGGACACCGCGACTTCGAGGCGGTCCAGGACGTCCTCGCACAGCTCACGTGAGAGGAGGAGACCGGGTTTGAACTGCAGCACACGGGGATCGAGGGTCGAGAAGATCGCCCACACCCCGTTCTCGTATAGCTCGCGCATGACGAACTTGGCGCCTTCGGGATGGTCGAACTCCAGCCCGATCACCACGCCGTTCTGCCGGATGCCGACGAACCAGTCGGGGTGGTCGTCCCGGATGCGCCTCAGCCCCTGGTCGAAGATGTCGGCGATGTAGTGCACCATCGACCGCACCTCGGGGCGAGTGCAGATCTCCAGCGTCTTGATCGCCGCGACGCAGCCGAGTTCCGCCCCGCCGAACGTCGAGATGTGGCCGAAGCCGTCCTCGTCGAGCCACTGCGCGGCGCGGTCGCTCAGCAGCGCCGCGGTGATCGGGTACATGCCGCCCGAGAGACCCTTGCCTGTGACCAGGATGTCGGGATCGATGCCGTGCTTGGTGATACCCCACAACTCGCCGGTGCGCATGAGGCCGGTCTGCACCTCGTCGGCGATGTAGAGCGTGCCGTGCTTTTCGGTCGCGGCCTTGACGGCTTCTAGGTAACCCGGTGGGGGAAGGGGAAATCCGTAAGTGGCCGGGATGGTCTCCATGATGACCGCGGCGACGTCGTTGCCGGCGAGGGCCTGTTCCATCGCCGCGATGTCACCGAAGGGCACCTGGATGAACTCGTCGGGCTGATCGGCGAGGAACATCTTCGCGAACCGGTCGTCACCGGTGGCGACGGCCAGGCCGGTGTGGCCGTGGTAGGCCTTGATGATCGAGACGATATTGCGGCGCTTGGTGGCGTGGCGCGCGCTCTTGAGCGCGATGTCGATTGCCTCGCCGCCGCCAGATCCGAAGGCCACCTTGCTGATCGACGCAGGCGCCGTCGCCACCAACCGTTGTGCCAGTGCGGTGCGGGCGACCGACGGGAAATGGTGGTTGCCGACGTCGAAGTGCGACATGCCATCCGAGATCGCCTGCATGACTTCGGGATTGCGATGGCCGAGGTTGTAAGTGCCCCCGTTGAGATGCATGTCGATCAGGCGCCGACCGCTCATATCCCACAGGAAGTACGCCTCCCGGCGGTCGATCACCAGATCGACGCCGGAGTCGGTCCAGAACTGAGTCTTGTCCGGATTCCAGAACGTTTTGGCTTGTTCCAGTACCTCGGCCTTGGACGCAAACGCGAACGTGCCGTAGTCGTACATGCGGCTCCCTCTTGAGCTACCCGGTAGCTGTGATGGCCCTCACCGTAAACGGTTGCAACCATTTATGTCAATGGTTCAGGAAGGGCCTTGCCATAGGCATTTGGTAGTGCCAATATACGTAGGGTTCGCACTGTGGCGCACGCCACATCGAACGTCCACTGTAACCTGGAAGGTACTCCGCTAGATGACCGATCAAGCTGTCGCTGGTAGCGAAAATGCAGCTCATGATGTCCAGAGACTGAAACGCAACGCCGTCGGCACCGTCGGCGTCATCTTCATGGCAGTAGCCACCGCTGCACCCATCACGGCAATGGTCGGCAACGTCCCGATCGCGGTCGGCTTCGGAAATGGTTCACACGCGCCAGCCGGGTACATCGTGGCGACGATCGTGCTCGGACTGTTTGCCATCGGCTACGCGACCATGGCCAAGCACATCACCGCGACGGGGGCGTTCTACGGGTTCATCTCGCACGGTCTTGGCCGAATCGTCGGCATGGCGAGCGGCGCCCTCATCACGATGGCCTACGTCGTGTTCGAGGCTTCGCTGATCGGCATCTTCGCGTTCTTCTTCCAGAACCTGTTCCTGTCCCAGCTCGGGATACACATCCACTGGATCGTTCCCGCGCTACTCATGTTGGCGGCCAACGCAATCCTCACCTACTTCGACGTCAACCTGACCGCCAAGGTGCTCGGCGTGTTCCTGGTGACCGAGATCGTGATGCTGGCCCTCGGCGCGCTGGCAGTGCTGTTCAAGGGCGGCGGCCCCGACGGCTTCGCGGTCGCCGAGACGCTCAACCCGATCGGTGCGTTCACCCCCGCAGCGGGAATCGCCGGTGCCAGTGCTGGTCTGGGCTTGTTCTTCGCGTTCTGGTCATGGGTCGGATTCGAGTCGACAGCGATGTACGGCGAGGAGTCCCGCGACCCCAAGCGCATCATCCCCCGCGCGACGATGCTGAGCGTTCTCGGTGTCGGCCTGTTCTACGTCTTCGTGTCGTGGATGGCGATCGCGGGCACCGGTCCGCAGCAGTCGGTTGACCTGGCACAGGATGCGGCGACGTCGTCGGAGATCTTCTTCGGCCCCGTGCGCAGCACCTACGGCGAGTGGGCCATCACGGTCTTCAACATCCTGTTGGTCACCGGCTCGTTCGCGTGCGGTATGGCGTTCCACAACTGCGCGTCACGCTATCTGTACGCGCTCGGGCGTGAGGGTTTGTCCACCGGACTGCAAAAGACTATCGGCGCAACGCATCCCAAGCACGGCTCGCCCTACATCGCGTCGTTCGTGCAGAGCGGAATCACCCTGGTGATCGTCCTGGCCTTCCTGTTCGCGGGCATGGATCCCTATGTGCACATGTACACGCTGCTGGCGATCCTGGGGACGATGGCGATCCTCATCGTGCAGTCGCTGTGTGCGTTCTCGGTGATCAGCTACTTCCACATCCGTAAGAACCACCCGGTGTCCAAGCACTGGTTCAAGACGCTGGTCGCCCCGGGGCTCGGCGGGATCGGCATGCTCTATGTCGTCTACCTGCTGTGGCAGCACCGCGACACCGCGGCCGGCACCGCGTCCGGAACGCTACTGTTCCAGCTGACGCCGTGGATCGTGGTGGGACTGTTCATCTTCGGCGCCGCCATGGCCACCTACTTCAAGCTGCGCGATCCGCGCCGCTACGAGTTGATCGGCCGAATCGTCTACGAGGACGCCGAAATACGAGACTGATGGACTCGTACGAGCGTGACCTGCTGCAGTTCGTCCTCGCGTGGGCTCCCTATGGGGGTCCACGCGAGGACGATGTCTGGCTTGAGTTCGGCATGACGGCCGATCAGTTGTGCAGCCGGTTCGCCCGCGTCGTCACAGGTCTGTTACCCCGGGCCAGGGCGCTGCCCCCAGTCGACCGGCACCTGCTGGAACGGGCGTGTGTCTACCTGCGCAAGCAGCGGATGGCGGCCCGGTCAGGCGAACGCCGCGCGTAGGTTCGCGAGCTGGCTGGCGAGAAACGCCCGCGATACCGGCGTCTTCGGTGCGATCTGGTCGAAGCCGTGGAAGGCGCCGTCGACCACTTCGACCCCGCACGGCACGCCCGCTGCGCGAAGCCGCTCCGCGTATGCGAGATCCTCGCCGTGAAACAGGTCCAGCGTGCCGACGCCGATCCACGCCGGCGCGAGTCCCGACAGATCCTCATGACGGGCGGGAACCGCTAGCGCCGGATCGGCGTCGCCGAGATACGCCGCCCAGCCGAACTTGTTGCTGCCCTGGGTCCACAGCCGATGTCCCGGCGAGTCGAGTTCGGTTCCGGTGCTGCGATCGTCGAGCATTGGATAGACCAGCAGCTGCACGGCTAGGGGCACCCCGCGGTCGCGAGCCAGAATGGCCAGCGCAGCGGCCAGGCCGCCGCCGGCACTTGCCCCGCCGATCGCGACCCGTGCCGGATCGACGGTGGGCAATGCGGCCAGCCAGGTCAGCGCGGAGTAGCAGTCCTCAAGCGCAGCCGGATACGGGTTTTGGGGCGCCAGCCGGTATTTCACAGCCGCAACGGTGGCACCGAGCTCGTTCGCGAAGCGCCGGCACAGCGCGTCGTCCTGGGCTGGGCTCCCGAGCACGTACCCGCCGCCGTGCATCCACAGCAGCGCCGGGCCCGCTGTCGCGCCACCGGACGGCCGGAACAACCGGACGCCCGCGCCCGAGGTCAGCGTCAGCACCTCGACATCCTTCGGGGTGCGCCGGCTCTGGAGCCCGGTCAGGCGCTGAAAGATCGGCAGCGTGCGGCGGGTGACCAGCTCACGGGGGATGAAGCGGGCGATGCGTTCGAGATCGGGATGGAATCCAGTGGCGGAGGTCACACCGTCAGTTTTACAGTGTGCTCGACAGGTGTCACGTCAGCAGGGTCTCGAATGCCACCCGATCACCGCGGTACAACGCTCGCACGACCTCCACGGGCGAGCCGTCGGTGTCCACTGTCCGGCGGTTGAGCAGCAGCATCGGCATGGCCGTCGTCGACTCCAGCAGCGCGGCCTCCCTGGGAGAGGCGAGCGCGGTCTCGATGCGTTCGGTGGCCGAGCCGAACTCGACGCCACCCGCGCGGATCGCGGCGTAGAGCGACGTGGTCGGATCGAAACTGCCTTGAAGGTGTCCGAATCGGGCGGCGCACAGGTAAGTGCTCTCCAGGCCGATGCGTTGATCGTCGGCCAGCAGTACGCGTTCCAGATGCATGACCGCCGCGCCCGCCGGAACATCCAGGCCGTCGGCGAGTTCAGTGGAGGCGTCGACGGTCTCCCAGGTCACCAGCAGGCGGCCCGGCCGTCGGCCCATCGCAAGGGCGCCCTCGGTGTAGGACTGCAAGCCGAGTGGTTGCGTGAGCTTGGGCCGCGACACGACAGTGCCTCGCCCGCGCCGCTCGATCCGGCCAGCGACCAGGAGCTCGTGCAGCGCCTGGCGCACGGTTTCCCTCGCCACCCCGAATTGCACGGCCAGTTCGCGCTCGGCAGGCACCGGGTCGCCCTCGGCCAGATCGGCGAGCATGGTGTCGAGCGCGGTGCGAATGACGTAGGGCTTGGGCAGTGGTTTCATTTCGCGTGCCGGACAACACGTTCGGCGACGGCGAGCACATCGTCGATCGTCAGCCCGTCAGCGTCCGGATCCTTCGCGGCGTCGTCGTAGCGGCGCAGGCGCAACGCGTCGGGAAACCACGGATGGTCGACGAACTCGGCGTCGACGCCCGGACCGCCCTGATGGCGCAGCGATATCGCCGACGTGTCCGACAGCGCGTAGCCGGGATCGGTGGCAGCCAGATACCGCTTGGCCGCGACGTGCGCGCCTGCCAGCCAGCCCACGCGTTCGCCGAATCTCGGCGCGAGCCACTGACGCGCGAACACATCGTGCTGCTCGGCATGGGGGCCGTGAAAAAGCGGGCTGTGGGCGAGATCGTGCAGCGCAGCGGCGAGCACCAGTTCGTCGTCGGCGCCGTCGTCGCGGGCGCGGGCCGCGGACTGCAGCGCATGGTCCAGTTCGTCTACGGCTTCCTCGTCCCACACTCCACGCAGCGAGCGCAGAACCCGGTCGACCTCCTCGACGTGTCGCATGGAGGCAGCGTACCCGCATTTGGTCTATACCAGTTCTTAACCTGCTGTTCGGCGACACAACACCCCCAGGTGGTGGGACGGACTTGATCAGTCGAGAAGGTCAACGGTTATGCGGGTGACGATCATCGGTGGCGGCATCCTCGGAACCGCCCACGCGCTCGAAGCCGTGCATCGCGGGCATCGGGTGGTGCACCTGGAACGCGAACGCCAGGCGCGCGGTGCGACGGTGCGCAACTTCGGCCTGATCTGGGTGTCGGGCCGGTCCACCGCCGAGCTCGAGGCCGCGCTGCGGTCCCGCGAGCTGTGGGAGAAGCTCGGCGCGGACATACCCGGGATCGGTTTCCGCCCTGCCGGATCCATCACCTTGCTCCGGACGGAAGGTGAACTCGCGGTGGCCGAAGAGGCCGCGGGCCGTGCCGATGCCGGACATCGCGGTTTCACGCTGCTCGACCCCGAGCAGGTGCGCACACTCAACCCCGCGCTGCGTGGGCGCTACGTCGGTGGCTTGCACTGCTCACTCGATGCCGCGGTGGAATCCCGGCAGGCCTTGCCTGCCATTCGCGAATACCTCGCCGCCAGTGGGCGTTACGATTTCATCTCCGGTTCAGAAGCGCGCTCCGTCGAGACCCGGACTGTCCGCGACGACCGCGGCAACCGGTACGAATCCGACCTGGTGCTGGTGTGCGCCGGAGCCGCGCACGGCGGACTCGTACGCGACCTCGCCGGCGAACTTCCCGTGCGTCGCGTCCGGTTGCAGATGATGCAGACCGAACCGCTCGGCGAACAACTGACCACCGCGATCGCCGATGCCGACAGCTTCCGCTATTACCCGGGATTCGCCGGGCCCGCGCTGGACACCCTGCGCAGCAGCGAAACCCAGCATCCGATCGCCGGGGAACAGCACATGCAACTACTGTGCGTGCAACGGCTGCACGGCGGTCTGACGATCGGCGACACGCACGAATACGACGAACCGTTCGGCTTCGACGTACACGAACCGCCCTACGCGTATCTCGTCGACGTCGTCGAAGAATTCCTCGGCCGTGCGCTGCCGCCGATCCGGCAGCGCTGGGCCGGCGTCTACAGCCAATGCCTGGATCCGCACCAGCTGGTGTGCCGCGCCGCGCCCGAGGACGACGTCTGGGTGATCACCGGCCCGGGTGGCCGTGGTATGACGCTTGGCCCGGCCATCGCCGAACAAACCGCAGATCTGATCGGTCTCTGAGTAAGGAATGAAATTGCCGAACGACGACATTCAGCTCGCTGTCATTGACATGGCCGGTACCACGGTGGCCGACGACGGCCTGGTGAGCAACGCCTTCGAGGCGGCTGCCACTGCGGCCGGGATCCCCGAGGAGGGTGCCGAGCGGGAGCATGCGCGCCAATACGTGCTCGACACCATGGGACAGTCGAAGATCGTCGTCTTCCGCGCGTTGTTCGGCAGCGAGGACCGCGCGCAGCTGGCGAACACCGAATTCGAGCGGACCTACGCCGAGTTGATCGACAACGGTCAGGCGCACGCGATAAGCGGTGCGGCAGAGGCGATCACGGAACTGCGCGGCGCCGGGATCAAGGTCGCCCTGACCACCGGGTTCAGCGGTCCGACGCAGGAAAAGCTGCTGGCCGCGCTCGGTTGGCAGGAGATGGCAGACCTCGTGCTCGCCCCCGGCGACGGCGTGCGCGGCCGACCTTACCCCGATCTCATCCTCACCGCGCTGATCCGGCTGCAGGCCGATGGTGTCGCCAACGTGGCCGCACTCGGCGATACCGCCAACGACGTCGAAAGTGCTTGCCGTGCAGGTGTCGCCATCGCCGCAGGCGCGCTCACCGGCGCTCATGTTGAGGAGCAGTTGCGGGCCGCAGGCGCCACCCACGTCGTCGGATCGGTCACCGACTTCGCCGATCTGTTGCTGCACTGAGATGACCGACACCGGACTGGGCGACGTCAGCGTTGCCGGCCTGGCCGGGCGCCGGCTGGTCGCCCAGGAACCGGCGATCCCGGCTGTCGCCTTCGACCACGTCGGCGCGTCCTATGGCGGTGACGCGCGGCTGTCACCGGCCCTCGTCGACTTCAACCTTCGGGTGGCGCCCCGTGAGACCGTCGCCCTGCTGGGGCCGAGTGGGTCGGGAAAGTCCACTGTTGTCAATGCCCTTGCCGGGTTTGTGCGGCCCACGACGGGCACACTCCGCCTCTCCGGTCGAGACATCACCGGCGTGCCGCCCGCCAAGCGAGGTGTCGGGATGGTGGTGCCCTCCTATGCGCTGTTTCCGCATATGCGGGTGACCGAAAATGTCGCATTCGGACTCAGGGCTCGGCGCGTGCCGCGGCGGCAGATCGCCGACCGGGTCGACGAGATGCTCGACATGGTCGGCATGGCGTCGTACGGGACGTGCTATCCCCGCGAGCTTTCCGGCGTCCAGCAGCTACGTGTCGCGCTCGCCAGAGCATTGGCCGTCCGGCCTACGGTGTTGGCGCTGGACGAACCGCTGGCCGACGTGGATGTCGAACTGCGGCAGTCTGTTCTGGTCGAACTGCAACAGCTCAAAAGGGCGTTGCCGGACGTCGCAATGCTCTATCTCACCCGCGATCCGGTCGAGGCGCTGGCGCTCGCCGACCGGATCGTGGTGATGAACAAGGGTCGTCTCGTGGACGCAGGGACGTCGGAGCTTCTCTGGAAGCGTCCGCCGACCACATACACGGCCGCATTACTGGGTGGGGCGAACCTGCTGCCGTGCACAGTCGGCCGGGTGATCGGCACCTCCGCCCTGGTGACCGTTGCGAATCGGACCGTCAGCGCCGAGGCGCCGCAACCCGCGGTGGGCAGAATCGACTGGGCGCCGGGGTCGGCTGCGCTGCTGTGCATTCGTCCGCACTCGTTGCAGGTCGTGTCACTCGGAAACCGGGATGCCCTGCGCGCGACCGTGAATGCCGTGGTCTGGCGCGGTGCGACGACGAGGCTCGTGGCCTCGGTCAACCAGTTGCCCGATCAGTTGATCGAGGTGGACGTACCGGGTCACGCGCATTTCGAGGTCGGCAGTGAGGTCGGCGTCCGTATCCCCGAACCGGCCGGTGTGCTCGTGCGGACAGGGCACGGTGACCTTTAGAGAAGCCGCTTGGGATGCATGCCGTCGACCATGCCCATGAATGGTGGATGGATGCTGTAGCCGAGCATGCGGCGAATGTCTTCGGAAACGGCCCGCACGGTGTCGCGTGTCGTGGACAGTGTGAACGCTTCCTGCGGTCGCAGCCAGGGTTGGCAGTACTGCGCCGTTACCGCAAGCCGACTGTGGCCGCTGCGATTTGCGCCGCCGCCGTGCCACAGCGTGCCGAGGAAAAACACGCACGATCCGGCGGGCATGACGACGCTTCTCGTGTCGTCGGTGTCTGCGGGGGAGCGGTGATCATCCCAACGATGGCTACCCGGCACGATGACCGTGGCGCCGTTGTCGGCCGTGAACTCGTCGATCGCCCAGATGGTTGCCGCACTGAGCGCAGGCCGCGGCCGGGGTACGGGATACATGCCGTCGTCGTAGTGCAGAAGCTGAGCATCCTCGCCCGGGCTGATGCTGATCGCCTGCAACTGGGAGAGCAGGTAATTCGGTGACAGCAGGTGATCGAGGAGCGCGAGCACCCTCGGATGGTCGACGAGCCCGTCACAGATCCGAGTCTTGTTGAGCAGACTGTAGATTCGCTGAGTCCGATGGCCCTCGAACGCGTTGCGGCCGCTCTTGCCCAGCATCGGGATGAGCGTCTCGGCGATCTCTCGGCACCGCTGCGATGTGATCGCGTCGTGCAGGATCACGTATCCGTCGCGGTCGAGTGCTGCCAGATCTTGCTGAACGCGGTCGCTGATGTCGGCGGTGGTCGCGGTCGATTTGTAGCTTCCGGCCAGATCGCCGCGGAGGTCCTCGAGCCTGTCGACCGCGACGTACTTGATGGATTCGTTGTGTCCCATGGTGTTTCCTTTCAGCGACCGACGAGGCCGACCGCGCCGGAGACGAAGGCCCACAGCTGGTCGACGACGGCTTCGGCCGGCGGACGTGGATCGCGGGTGAGACAAACGGCCACCACGGCGTTGGTGCCGCCCAGAGTCGCTGCGGCCAGGTACTCCGGGTCGCGGTCATCGGCGATCTCGCCGGCTCGTTGGGCCTGAGCCATGTTGCGGGCGCCGATCCGGCTCATCTCGTGCAGCCACTTCGCGCGTGCTGTCGCAAGTTCGCCGTCGCCGAGCCCAGCCAGCATGACCGGCGCGACGGGCTCCGCGTACAAGAACGCGACCCAGTCCCGGATTCGCTGATGTTCGCGCTCGGCCCAGGTCGGCGCGTCGTATTCACGCAGTGCGATGGCTTGCCGAAACCGTTGGTGGAACTCGTCGACGACGGCGAGCAACAAGCCGGTGCGGGTGCCGAAATAGCGATAGGGCAGGCCGGTGCTCACGCCGGCGTGCCGGGCCACCGCGGCAACTTCGAACTCCCCGGTCTGTGCGAGCACCTCGGTCGCGGCGGCGATCAGCTTTTGTCGCGCGGCGGCTCCCCGTTGGGTCGCGGGAGTGGTCATCGACCCAGCCTAAGTTGAGTTCAACTCATTAACAAGAGTGAACAACTCGGCGAAGTTGTCGACTCTGGGCCGGTGCTGCGCGGTAGGCTCGCGAGATGACGGCACGACCGGATACCCGGTACCCCGGCCCGAGCTTGGCAAGCCGCGCCCGGTGGTTGCTACACGCGAAGCCCGCCGACCACATGCTGGCGCTGAGCGTGGCATCGGCTTCGCTGCCAGTCATCGGCAAGCATCTGGAACCACTCGGTGCGATGGCCGCCATGAGCGTGTGGGGTTTTCGCCACATGCCAGACTTCGTCACCGCGTCCGCGCGGTCGTGGCTGACACCGGATTCGTCGGGGCTGCGCAAGGCCGATCGAGAAAAGACGAATTCCGTTGCTCAGCAGGCGTTGCAGAACCTCGTGGCCGCCGCGGATCTGGCGATCGACTGGCCGGCGCCGCAGAGCATGCCGCCACTGTGGAACACGATCGCGCACCGCCGCAGCGTTTACCGGACCTCCGTACGCTACGGCGACAGCCCGTCGCAGCTGCTCGACGTGTGGCGTCCCAAGGATCTGCCGACCGAACCGGCGCCGGTGCTGATCTTCGTACCCGGCGGCGCCTGGGTCCATGGCAGTCGCATGCTGCAGGGCTACGCGTTGATGTCACACCTCGCGCAGCAGGGCTGGGTGTGTCTGTCGATCGACTACCGGGTGGCGCCGCACCATCGCTGGCCGCGCCACATCACCGACGTCAAGGCCGCGATCGCCTGGGCACGCGCGAATGTCGACAAGTTCGGTGGCGACCGGAGTTTCATCGCGATCGCCGGTTGCTCGGCAGGCGGGCACCTGGCCGCCCTCGCCGGCCTCACACCCAACCATCCCGACCTGCAGGGCGACCTGTCCGACAGTTCGGACACCACGGTCGACGCGGTGGTGGGCATCTACGGCCGCTACGACTGGGAGGACCGGTCAACCGCCGAGCGGGCGCGATTCGTCGATTTCCTGGAACGCGTTGTGGTCAAACGCAAGATCGACCGCCACCCCGAGATCTACCGCCTCGCATCGCCGATTGCCCATGTCCATCCCGACGCCCCGCCATTCCTCGTGGTTCACGGTTCGGCTGACACCGTGATCCCGGTGGCACAGGCGCGCAGCTTCGTCGATCGGCTCAAAGCGGTGTCGCATGCCCCGGTCGGGTATGTGGAACTCCCCGGCGCCGGGCATGCTTTCGACATGACCGACGGAGCGCGGACCGGAGCGATGGCGACCGCAATTGGCTTGTTCCTCAACGAAATTCACCGAAACCGAACGATTGACCGGACCAAAGCGGTTATATAGACGCCTCCACAGGGGAGGTATACCGTGAAGCGGTTGAGTGGGTGGGACGCGTTCCTGCTGTACACCGAGACACCCAACGTCCACATGCATACATTGAAGATCGCGGTCATCGATCTGGAGGGGATCGGCGACCGCACCTTCGGGGTCGATGATTTTCGTAAAGTCCTGCACGGCCGGCTCTACAAACTCGACCCGTTCCGCTATCAGCTCATCGACATCCCGTTCAAGTTTCACCACCCGATGTGGCGCGAGAACTGCGACGTCGACCTCGACTATCACGTCCGGCCGTGGCGGCTGCCCGCTCCCGGCGGCAGGCGCGAACTCGACGAGGCCATCGGTGCGATCGCCAGCACACCGCTGGACCGCAGCCGGCCGTTGTGGGAGATGTATTTCGTGGAGGGCTTGGCCAGGGACCGCATCGCGGTTGTCGGCAAGATCCACCATGCACTGGCCGACGGCATCGCGTCGGCCAATCTGCTGGCCCGCGGCATGGACCTGCAGGAGGGGCCACAACGCGACCGCGATTCCTATGCGACCGATCCGGCACCGTCCAGAAGTGAGTTGGTGCGTTCGGCTTTCCGCGATCACCTGCGCCAGATCGGCCGGTTGCCGGGCACGATCCGTTACACCGCGGAGGGCGTCGGACGGGTACGGCGTAGCAGCCGCAAGCTCTCGCCCGAGCTGACCCGCCCGTTCACACCGCCGCCGAGCTTCATGAACCACGTGCTGACGCCCAGACGGCTGTTCGCGACGGCGACGCTGGCACTGTCCGATGTCAAGGAGACGAGCAAGAAGCTCGGCATCACGATCAACGACCTGGTGCTCTCCATGTCGTCGGGGGCGCTGCGCACCCTGCTGCTCAAATACGACGGCAAGGCTGACCATCCACTGCTCGCCTCGGTGCCGATGAGTTTCGACTTCTCACCCGACCGGATTTCGGGTAACCGATTCAGCGGCGTGCTCGTCGCGCTACCCGTCGACGAGGCCGACACCGCCGAACGGGTCCGCAAGGCACGCGAAGCCGCCGGGCTCGCTAAGGAGAGCCACCAATTGATCGGCCCAGAACTCATCGCCCGCTGGGCTGCCTACATGCCACCCGCTCCGGTCGAGGCGGCGTTCAGATGGCTGTCGGGCAAGGACGGCCAGAACAAGGTGCTCAACCTCAACATCTCCAACGTTCCCGGCCCGCGCGAGCGCGGCAAGGTCGGCGGGGCGACGGTCACCGAGCTCTACTCGGTCGGGCCGATCACCGCGGGCAGCGGGCTGAACATCACGGTGTGGAGCTACGTCGATCAACTCAACATCTCGGTGATCGCCGACGACGCCACGGTCGACGATCCACATGAGGTGACCGACGCGATGCTCGACGAGTTCCGCGACATCCGAAGGTGCGCAGGACTTCTCGACAAGCTCACAGTCATCGAGACCGCGATGCCGCAGTAACGCTGCCTGTGGCCGCCGAGCGGCCAGTTGCGCCACGGCTTTCGTGCAACAACGGGTCGGAACTGGCCATTCGACACCACTTAAGGTGAGTGGTCCGACTCCCCCTGCACGCCGAAGGCGTTGACGGCCAGTGCAAGCAGTTGGTATCCACCGATGAGGAACACGAGGTCCATGCGTTGGTTCTCGTCGAGGAACTCGGCGAGGCGGTCCCACGTCGATTGCGTGATGGTGTGGAAAGCGACGAGATCGTCCACCGCGCAGACAATCACGTCATCGTGGGCGTCCGGGCAGTGACCGGACCGGATACCGTCGATGTCTTCGTCGGTCAGGCCGGCCTGCCGTGCGATGGGCAGGTGGTGTGTCCACAGGTAGGCGCAGTCGCAGCGCAGGACGATCCGGAGCAGTGCGACTTCGCGAATGCGCGGTGGCAGCCGGGACCCTTGCAGCAGGTACGCGTTGAACGGCAGGTAGGCCCGGGTGAGATCCGGATGGCGCACCAACGTCGACAACACGTTGCCCGCGCCTTCGGGATTGGCCCGTTCAGCTGGGATGAGAGAAGCCAGCGCCGCGCGCGTGCTGTCGTCCCATTGCTCGGATGGCAACGGGCGCAGTCGAAGTGGGTTCAACTTACTGGATCGGCTCGTCGCCGAGAACCGTCGTGCGCAGCATGTGGCGGGGTGAGTTGGGCTCGTAGGGAGCGGCCCGATGCAGCACACCCTGGTTGTCCCAGATGACGGTGTCACCGACGGACCATTTGTGGCTGTACACCTTGTCGGGTGTGGTGGCGTGCTCGAGTAGTTCGGCGAGCAGTGCGCGCCCTTCGTCGCGATCCATGCCGACGATGTAATCGGCCGAAGCGCCGAGCACCAGCGACTTGCGGCCGCTGCGGTGGGTCCACACCAGCGGGTTCTCGTGCGTCGGCCGGGCCTGCCACCGTTCCAGCTGTTCGGGGGTCGGGTCGGGATAGACGCGGCGCTGGGAGGCCTCAAGCGAGTGGACGACCCGTAGGGTTTCGTAGCGTTCTTTCTCGGCGTCATCGAGCGTGTCGTAGGCCGCATACGAATTCGCGAACTCCGTTTCACCGCCCCGCGCGGCAACCTGCAGCGCCGACAGCACCGTTGCCTTCTGCGGGCATTCGTCGTTCGTCGGTGTGCAGCCGTCGATGTGCCAGTCGAACGTCGCCTTGAGGTATTCGGCGGCCTTGTTCTTAGACCGATCGAGCGTGATGGGATAGATACCCGATACCGGGTGGTGGCCGTCGGCCGACCGGTCGATCTCGCCGAGCCGTTGCGAAAATGCCACCTGCGCTTCAGGTTCCAGGTGCAGGTCGTGGAACACCAATACGCCGTTGTCCTCGAGGGCGTCGAGGATCGCGGCGCCGAGGCCGTCGTCGGTGGCGAGCCGCTCGGAGTCGACGCCGACAACTTCGGCGCCGACCGACGTTGTGAGTTTGTTGATGGTGAGCACGCTCATCGGAGTGTCCTTTCGGGTGCGGTCATGGCACCGGCTCGCCGGTGCGGATCATCACGGCATCGGCCGCGTCGACCGGTGCGGGTTGATGCATGATCTCCACCGACATCGCCACCATGATGAGCGAATAGATCAGGTGCAGAAGGTTGAGTGCATCGTCCGGCAGACCGTCGAGCGGAAACTTGTCGCAATAGTCGATCGCCTCTTCGAGACGGGGGAAGAAGGCGTCGTAGAACTGCTCCATCTGCGGCATGGTCGACGACAGACGGGCGTTCCAGCGCTCGGTTTCGGTGGCCAGGCACCAGATGGGCGCGAACTCTTCGAGTTCGGCAAACGCACTGGGCAGCATGCTGTCCGGCATGTCACACCCCCACCGCGTCGTGCGTGCGCTGATAGTCGTCCACCCAGTCGACGACGACCTTGTGCAGGTGACGTACCAGGATCTCCTGATCGTTGAGCGGGTAGTCGTCGATGATGCCGTACTCCAGCGCGGCCTGGGTGCCGCCGAGCATCCCGGCATCCTGCAGGGCGAATTCCTTGAGCACCACTGCGGCGACTTCGTGTTCGATGCGTTCACGCACGTTTCGCGCCGGATGGAAGTATGTGTAGGCCTCGAAGCGGTGGGTGTTGTGCGACGTCGGCCAGTACCGGTACAGCAGATACCAGCCGCCGTAGATGAGGATCTCGGTGTTGGGGAATATCTGGAAGTTGCTGATGCCCCACGGCTCGATGCCGCCGGGATTCAAACCTTGTGGCAACTCGCCGATATCGGGTGTGCGCCACGGGCCCACCAGGCCGCTGTGGGTCGCGCGCTCGATCGGGTACATGTACTCGGGTGCCAGCAGCCATCGGCGGGTGCCCGCGGTGGAGACGAGCCGGTGTGGACCGTCGAGCTGGAAGTGACCACAGGTGAAGCCCGCGTTTGGATCCCGTACCTCTGGCGGCACCTGTTGGGTGTGCAACGACGGCACGTGGTAGTACTCCTGGAACGCGTCGGCGAAGATCTTCCAGTTGCTGTTGTTATGGGCGACCCAGTCGTAGCGTTCGGTGAGTTTGTCGAAGGGATAATCGTCCAGGCCGGTGATCATCGGCCCGAGGAAGTCACGAAGGTTCTGGCGTGGCATCGTGTCGAAATTGATGAATATGAAGCCATTCCAGACATCGCAGTGCACGGGCACCAGTCCGTAGTCGGCGGTGTCGACCGCGAACGGTTCCGGGACGTACGTCAGCGTGCCGTCGAGCCCGTACCGCCAGCCGCAATGTCGACACTCGAGAAACTCGCTGACACCGCTGGTTTCGCGATCGGGAAAGTCATTCCAGAGCAACTTGTTCCCCCGATGCCGGCACGTGTTGTGAAATGCCCGGATCTGGCCGTCGCCGCCGCGCACCAGGATGACCGAAGCCCCGGCGGCCTCGATCTCCTTGGTCACGTAGCTCCCGACGTCTGGGGTCTCCTCGACCCGTGCCACATTGAGCCACGCGCGCTTGAACACGGCCTCGCGTTCGATTTCGTAGAACTCCGGTGACGTCGAGTCGCGAAATGACACCGGGCCGGTGCCCAGTTCCGGGTAGTGCTCGGTCCAGGAACCTTCTGCCGGCTTAGGCCATCGCTTCATGAGTACCTCCCTGTCTGGTCACATCACCGCTCCACCGTTGACACCGAGCACCTGGCCGGTGATGAAGCCGGCCTCGTCCGAGCACAGAAATCCGACCGCGGCGGCGATGTCGGCACCCGTGCCCAGCCGGCCCATCGGGATGTTGCCTGCGATCTGCTCGTTGGACGGCAGATACCCTGCGGCCTGCGACTGATGCTGCATCGGTGTCTCGATGCCCGAGGGTGGGATGTTGTTCACCGTGATGCCGTACTCCGCGTATTCGCGGGCAAGCGATTTCGTCAATGTGATCACCGCGCCCTTCGACGCTGCGTAGTGGGCGGCGAACGGCGATCCGCGCTGGGCACTGGATGACGAGATCATCACGATGCGGCCCCATTTCGCGTCGACCATGTCGGGCAGTGCCGCCCGGCAGCTGTAGAAGGTGCCGGTGAGGTTGACGTCGATGATCCGTGCCCACGCATCGTCGCTGATGTCCAGGAACGGCGAGTATCCGAACACTCCGGCGCTCGTGACCAGTGCGCTGACGGGTCCGAGCTCGCTGCGAACCTTCGCGAAGCCCTGCTCGACGGCTCGGCTGTCGGTGACATCGGCTCCGATCGCCATTGCGGTGCAGCCCGTTGCCCGCAGATCTTCGGTCACCCGTCGAGCCGCATCCTCGTCCAAGTCGACGACCGCGACTTCGAAGCCGCGGCGGCCGAGCTCGTGGCACGTCGATTCCCCGATGCCCGAGGCGCCACCGGTGACCACCGCAACCCTGCTCATTCGTAAACGACTTTCACCGTGCGACTCGTCGGCAGTGCCTGACACGTCACCACCCAGCCTTCGGCCACCTCGTCGTCGTCGAGGGCATCGTTGTTGAGCATGCGCGCGCTACCTTCGGTGATCTGGGCGATACACGTTCCGCAGGAACCGGTTTCGCATGACGAGGGAGCTCGCAGACCGCCCATGCGGGCGGTCTGGAGCAGCGTGTTTCCGGGGCGGTAGGGGAGCGTCACCGTGCGGCGGTCGAGTTCGATCGTGACTTCCTCGGTGACCGTGGTGGTTTCGACAGGAGCCGCCGCGACGGTGAACCGCTCCAGATGCAGCCGGTCAGCGGATACCCCGGCCGAGAGCAGAGCCTTCTCGACCGTATCTATGAACGGTGCCGGTCCGCACACGTAGAAGTCGGCGTCGGCGCTTGCCGCGGTGAACGCGTCGATCTGAGCGGCGGTGACGAGGCCGTCTTCATCGTCGACGTGATGACGAAGCGCGAAGCGTCCGGCGTGGCGCTCCTGCAGCGCGGCCAGTGATGCCTCGAAGATGATCGAATCGCGGTTGCGGTTGGCGTAGAAGAGTCGGGCGCTGCGGCCGGTCGTTTCGAGCGCCGACCGCAACAGCGAATAGACCGGGGTGATCCCGCTTCCGCCGGCGAAAGCCACGAGTTCGCGCTCCTGCTCGCGCATCACGAACCGGCCCTGCGGAGGTGCGGCATGCAACTCGTCGCCGGGTGCCGCCGTGTTGTTCAGCCAGTTGGAGACGACGCCGTCGCGGTCGCGTTTGACGGTGATCCGCAGGTCGTCGTCGATGGCGGGCGCCGACGACATCGAATAGCAGCGGCGGTGTTCTTGGCCATCGACGTGAACCAGGAGGGTGATGAATTGGCCTGGGAGGTAACCGAATCGATCTGTACCGCCGGGTGGGCGGTCGAAGACGAGCGACACCGCGTCAGCGGTCTCCTGAACCACTTGCTTCACGCGAAGCGGCACGAAACCTTCGGCCTGGGTGGTGGCTGGCTCAAGCATCCCGGTCAGAATATCAACTACTTGTCATTAGTATCAAGTACTAGATATACCCGATTGTGCGGCTTCATACGGGCGCACCGGCGAGTCGCGGATGAAATTGCACCCTCGGCGCGTGCCGACGGCCAGTCAGTGCTCGACGTGATCCTCGAAGAGTTGGTGCCCGGTCCCTTTTTCGACGACCTTGCTCAACAGATCCCGCAGTGTCTGTTGCTCTTCCGGGCTCAGCACACCGAACACCTGGTCGTGCGCCGCAACAGCATCATTGACCACGGCGGCGGCGACCTTGCGCCCTTCACCGGTGAGAAATGCCTGCATGATGCGGCCATGCTGCGGGTTCTGCTTGCGCTCGACAAGCCCACGCTTCTCGAGCGCGGTGAGGGCCAGCTGCACGCCCTGCGGGCTGATCAGCAGCCGGCGGGCCAGCTCGGCTCCGGACAGGCCCGGTTCATTCGCCAGCTGCCGCAGCACACCGATCTGTGCGGTGCTCACGCCATGATCGCTGACCGCATCGTTGACGGTCGTCAGCGAGAAGTAGAAGGCCTGCTTGAGCAGCCACAAGATGTTGTCGGTGAGTTCCATGTCCGTCCCTTCACCACGACGGTATCGCGTGATCAGGCCGCTTTGTGCACTACGCCGTCCTTCATCACGAACGACACGTTCAGGGTGGTGGAGATGTCGGCCGAGGGGTCACCGGGCACCGCGATGATGTCGGCGAGGTAGCCGGGGGCCAGCCGACCCAGTTCGTCGTCGGCGTCGATCAACTCCGCGGCCACCACGGTGGCCGCGCGGATCGCCTGCATCGGCGTCATCCCGCGTTCCACCAACGCGCAGAGTTCCTTCGCGTTCTCGCCGTGCGGGATCGCCGGCGCGTCCGTACCGCAGGCGATGCGGACGCCTGCCGCAATCGCCTTGGGCAGCATGGCTTTCGCGCGCGGGAACACATCGAGCGCTTTCTTGCGCAGTTCGGGTGCGATGCGGTCGATCGCCATGGCGTCGGTGAGATAGGTGGTGGAGACCAGGAAGGTGCCGTGGTCGACCATCATCTGGATGGTCTCGTCGCTGGCCAGGAATCCGTGTTCGATGCAGTCGATGCCGGCGCGGATGCAGGCCTGGATCGCGGTGTCACCGACCGCGTGCGCGGCCACCCGTACCCCGGCGCGGTGCGCCTCGTCGGCGATGGCGGCGAACTCGGCGTCGGAGTACTGCTGAGCGCCCGGAGCGGTGCTGTGCGACATCACCCCGCCCGACGCGGAGACCTTGATCAGTTTGGCCCCGTGCCGGATCTGGTAGCGCACGCACGCGATGACGTCGGGCACTCCGTTGGCGATGCCCTCGGCGACCGAGAGCGGCATGATCCCGGGTGCCAGCCGCTGGAACACCGTCGGGTCCAAGTGCCCGCCGTAGGGGGTCACCGCGTGTCCGGCGGGATAGATGCGCGGCCCCGCGTGCCAGCCTTGATCGATCGCGCGTTGCAGTGCCACGTCGAGCAGGTATCCGCCGGTCTTGACCATCAACCCGAGGTTGCGCACGGTCGTGAACCCCGCGTCCAGCGTCGTGCGGGCGTTGACTGCGCCCCGCAGGGTGCGATACGCCGGATCGTCCTGCACGCCGTGCATCGGGGTGGGTAGCCCCTCTGGACCACCCGGCCCGCCGATCAGCAGGTTGAGCTCCATGTCCATCAGGCCGGGCAGCAGCGTGACGTCACCGAGGTCGATGACGGTTGAATCACTCGGCAGTTCGGCGGGATCAACCGCCGTGATGCGGTTGTCCTCGACCACGATGACGGCCGGAGCGTGCACGTGGCCCGCCTCGACGTCAGCCCACCGCGCGGCGCGCAGGACGACCGTCACGGCACGGGCTCGAAGTCGCAGTCCAGCCAGGTGGCACCGGAATCGGGGACCCGCGGCTGTTTCCAGCACTCCACCGGGAACGACACCGTGATCATCGAATACAACATGTGCATGAGCGCCAGGACGTCATCGGGCAGATCGTCGAGGGGAAACTTGTCGCAGTAGGCGATCGCTTCCTCGGCGCGCGCGGTGATCGCGTCGTAGAACGCCTGCATCTCGGTCATCGAACTCGCCAACCGCTTGGCGTAGCGCTGGCGTTCGGTAGACAAGCACCAGTCCGAAAACGCTTCGAGGTCGGCGAATTCCGTTGGCAGCACAGCGCTCACACGCCCACCGCCGATGTGCGGTTCTGGTAGTCGGCAATCCACGCCGCGGTCTCCTTGTGCAGGTGCCGCAGCAGGATCTCCTGGTCGTTGAGCAAGAACGTGTCGACCGCACGGGACTCGATCATCGTCTGGGTGGCCTCGAGCGTGTTGGCGTCCTGCAAGCCGTATTCCTTGAATGAGGCCGCCGCCAATTCCTGGGCGATGCGTTCCCGTGGCGTGCGCGGCTGCGGGAAGTACAGCGTGCCCTCGAAGACGTGCGTGTTGTACGACGTCGGCCAGTAGTGATAGGTCAGATACCAGCCCTGGCCCCAGAACAACATCACGAAGTTCGGGAACAACTGGAACGAATCCAGGCCCCACGGATCGCACTTCGCCGGGTTGAGGCCTTCGGGCATGGGCCCGAGGTCGGGTTTGTCCCATGGGCCGAAAAGCCCGCTCTGGCAGATGTCTTCGATCGGCTTGCGCATCTCGGCCGACATCTCCCATGCCCGCACGCCCGATGTGCTGACCAGCCGGTGCGGACCTTCGAGGCGATAGTGCGGAGCCTCGAATCCGGCTTCGGCCGCGGCCTTGGAGTACGCGGTCGGCGATTGGTTCGCGTGCAGCACCGGGGCGTGGTAGAACTCCTGGAACGCGTCCATGTAAAGCTTCCAGTTCGCGTTGACCTCGGAGCGGTAGTGCCAGCGCGAGGTCAGCTTGTCGAACGGATAACCTTCCAGCCCAACGATCATCGGCCCGAGGAACTCCCGCAGAGACTGCTCGGGAGTCTTGGCGAAGTTGACGAAGATGAACCCTTCCCACACCTCGCAGTGCACTTCCACCAGGCCGTAGCGGGACTTGTCGAGGTCGAAGAACTCCTCTTCCTGCTGCACGAACGTCAGGTTGCCGTCGAGGTCATAGCGCCAGGCGTGGTATTTGCAGGTGAACTGACGGCACACCCCGCGGGTCTCCTCGCGTGGCATGTCGTTCCACACCAGCTTGTTCCCGCGGTGGCGACAGACGTTGTGGAAGGCTTTGACTTCACCAGAGGTGGTGCGCACCAGGATGATCGAGGTCTTGACGACCGGCAGTTCCTTGGTGAAGTAGCTGCCCTTGCGTGGCAGCAATTCGACGCGCCCGACGTTGAGCCAGGCCCGTTTGAAGATCGCCTCGCGCTCCAGCTCGTAGATCTCCGGGCTGATCGAATCCTCGTAAGACACCGGGCCGGTGCCCAGCTCGGGGTAATGCTCAGTCCAACTGCCTTCTGCTGGCTTGGGAAAACGCGGCATCGCTACTCCTGTCCCGATGACTTGGGCCGACGGTATCCGCTCGTCCGCATAATGACAAGTAGTTGATAATGCCGCCTGTAACCACCCATACTGGAGGGACGACGGCGGGAGGATCCGTATGGATCAACATCTGGGGGAGTACATCGGCATCGAGGCCGACTGGTCGCTCGACGGTGACCACCCGCATCAGATCGAAGTGGTGTCACCGCACACCGAGCAGCCCATCGCCCGAGTGGCGGCGTCGCAGCCTGCCGATGTCGACGCGGCCGTGGCGGCCGCACGCGCGGCCGTCGATCGGGGACAGTGGCCGCGGTTGTCACCCGACGAGCGCATCGCGGCGGTCCGACGCCTGGCCGACGTGTATTCGCAGCGGCGTGACCAGATGGCCGAGCTCATCTCCGCGGAGATCGGTGCGCCGATCAGCTTCGCCAAGCGCGCCCAGGTCGGATTGCCGACCATGATGATGTCAGCGTTCTGCGACGTCGCCGACACCTACCCATGGCAGGAGGCCCGCCGCGGCTTCTTCGGCGCCGACGTGCGCGTCCGCAGGGAACCCGTCGGCGTCGTCGCGGCCATCGTGCCGTGGAACATGCCGCAGTTCCTGATCGTCACCAAGCTTGTGCCCGCGTTGCTCGCGGGGTGTGCGGTCGTGCTCAAGCCCGCGCCGGAGTCGCCGCTCGACGCGCTGCTGCTGGCCGAGATGATCGAGCAGATCGGGCTGCCCGACGGCGTCGTCGCCGTGGTGCCGGGTGATGCGGCAGTCGGTGCGCACCTGGCAAGCCATCCCGGCGTCGACAAGGTTTCGTTCACCGGGTCGAGCAGCGCGGGCCGCGCGGTCGCCACCGCGTGCGCGGCGAATCTGACCAAGGTGAGCCTCGAGCTCGGCGGCAAGTCCGCGGCGATCGTTCTCGACGACGCCGATCCCGAGACGGTGGCAGCCGGGGTGCGCGCGGCGAGCCTGTCCAACAGCGGGCAGATCTGCAATGCGCTGACCCGCATCGTCGTGCCTGCCGCGCGGGAAAGCGAGTTCGTCGACGCGCTGGCGGCTCGGATGGCCGCGCTCGTCGTGGGCGATCCCGCGGACCCGGCCACCGAACTCGGCCCGCTGGTGTCCCGGCGCCAACAGCAACGGGTCCGCGACTACATCGAACTCGGGCGGCGTGAGGGTGCGCGCCTGGTGGTCGGCGGGACCGATCTGCCCGCGGGGGTGGGCACCGGCTGGTACGTGCAACCCACGTTGTTCGCCGGTGCGGACAACTCGATGCGTATCGCCCGTGAGGAGATCTTCGGGCCCGTACTCACCGTTATCCCGTATGAGGACGAGCGCGACGCCATAGCGATCGCCAACGATTCCGATTACGGGCTGGCCGGATCGGTGTGGACTGCCGATATCGACCGCGGTGTGGAGATCGCCGAACGTGTGCGAACCGGCACGTTCGGGGTAAACCAGGGGTACACAATGGATCCGTTCGCACCGTTCGGCGGCGTCAAGGACAGCGGCTACGGCCGCGAGCTCGGCCGAGAAGGTCTCGACGGCTACGTCGAGACCAAGTCCATCGCCGTCGCCGGTTGAACGAGAGGGAGACCATGACAGTTACAGCCTCGCAACGGACACCGGCCGCCGAGCGCATCGCCGTGCGCTGCGTCGACTCCGACGTGCACCCCGTGCCGCGCCGCGGCGTGCTGGGCCAGTACATCCCCGAACCGTGGCGCAGCCAGTACTTCGGCACCCACGACGTCGGTGAACTGATCTACTACGACGCCCCCGACTACGCACATGCCTACGCGATGCGCACCGACACGTTCCCGGCCGACGGCGAATTCGCGGGCAGCGATCCCGACCTTGCCTTCCGCCAGTTGATCATGGAGGCCGGGGCCGACATCGCGATCCTGGAACCGGCGGCGTATTCGGCGCACATCCCCGAGGCCAACCATGCGATGAACTGCGCGCTCAACGACTGGCAGGCCAACCACTGGCTCGACAGCCACAACAACTGGCACGAGAGGTGGCGTGGGTCCATCTGCCTTGCGGTCGAAGCTCCCGAGCTCGGCGCGCAGGAGATCGAGCGCTGGGCCGGCCACCCGTACATGGCCCAGATCCTGATCAAGGCCGAGCCGCGTCCGTCGTGGGGCGACCCGAAGTACGACCCGATCTGGGCGGCGGCCACCAAGCACGACATCACCGTGAGCTGCCATCTCTCCCGCGGTGAGTACGACGAACTACCGCTTCCCCCAGTGGGATTGCCGAGTTACAACCATGACTTCATGGTCACGTACTCGTTGTTGGCGGCCAATCAAGTGATGAGCCTGATCTTCGACGGCGTGTTCGACCGGTTCCCGACGCTGCGCGTGGTGTTCGTCGAACACGCGTTCACCTGGATTCTGCCGTTGATGTGGCGCATGGACGCGATCTACGAAGCGCGGAAGTCGTGGATGGACATCAAGCGCAAGCCGAGTGACTACGTCAAGGACCACATCAAGTTCACGACGCAGCCGCTGGACTACCCCGAGGACAAGACCGAGCTGTCGCGGGCCTTCGAGTGGATGGAATGCGACAAGATCCTGCTGTTCTCCAGCGACTACCCGCACTGGACGTTCGACGATCCGCGCTGGCTCGTCAAACACCTGCCGGAGCGCGCCCGCGAAAACGTCATGTTCCGCAACGGAATTGAGACCTACAAGCTGCCCGATACCGTGCCGGTGCTCGAAGGCCAGGTGCGCGTCTTCTAGGGCAGCTTGATGGCTGACACGTACATGTCGACGATCGGCCGGTAGAGGTCGACGTCGTCGAGTTCGCTGCCCAGCACCACCGAGTCGCTCGTGGCGATGAGAACCTGAGCGAAGGTCTTGGGCGGTATCAGCAGGGTGCCGCCGAGTTGCTCGATGCCGTCGACGATGAACTTCGCCAGCGCGTCGACCACCTCTGATCGCTTGGCGGCGACGCGTTCCCGTGATTCCGGATTTCTCCGGAGGTAGAGCGTGAACTCATGGCCCAAGGCGGCGTGTTCGGCACCGCGATCCTGGCTCAATTCGCGCCACCGCTTGGCGATCTCGTCGCGCTCACGCGCACCGACCTGTTTCGCACTCGACATCACGTCGGCGAAGTTGTCGAAGTAGCGCCGCCAGTAGCGGTCACTCACGGCCAGAAACAGGTCTTCCTTCGTGGCGAAGTGCTTGTAGATGGCGCCCTTGGTGTAACCGGCGGCCCGCGCGATGTCATCGAGAGTGGCTGGCGCGAACCCTTTTTCGGCGAACACTTCCTCAGCGGCATCGAGCAGCACTGAGCGTGTGTGCTCGAGTCTGCGTTCCCGGGTCCAGCGCTCCGCCATGGCAAAAGTCTGCCACAGAATCTGGGTGACCTATTGGAATCTGAGATACCGATGAGTATATTTTGCACCAACTGGTCCGCCGCACGCCGCCGACTGCCTCCACGATCGTCAAGGGGAAACCGATCATGAGCGATCTGTCCAAGAAGCCTGTCGTCACCGAATCGATCGGCGGCATCGCCGAACTCGAAAAGCAAGGGCCGCCGTCGTCGAACGCGTACAGAATCTGGGCGACCGTCGGCGGCGTGTTCCTGCTGGTGACGTTGTATGTGTTCACCCGGTGGGTGACCGGTCCCTATTTCGAGACGGTGTCGGGTGGTCCGAGCGAACCGCCGCTGTACATGAAAATCCCGCTGATCGCGAACGCCGTCGTGCTCTGGATCGGCTTGCCGTTTGCCTTGTGGTTCTTCATTATTCGGCCCTGGGTGCGGGAGAGGCGTATCACGCTCGACGGCATGCTGCTGGTGTCGATGGGCCTGATGATGTTCCAGGATCCGATGCTCAACTACTACAGCACCTGGTGTACGTACAACGCGTGGCTGTTCAACCAGGGCTCGTGGGCACCGTACATCCCGGGCTGGGTGGCACACGAGGAACCGGGCCACACCGTGCCCGAACCGATACTGACCAACATCCCCGGCTATGCGTACGGTGTCTTGCTGCTCACCATCGTCGGCTGCGCGATCATGCGAAAGATCAAGAACCGTTGGCCCGGGATCAGCAACCTGCGGCTGGTGTTGGTCACCTATGCGATCGCCTTCGTCTTCGACTTCGTCATGGAGGCACTGATCATGTTGCCGATCGGGTTCTACTCCTATCCCGGCGCCATCCAGTCGTTGTCGTTCAACGCCGGCACCTACTACCAGTGGCCGATCTACGAGGGGCTGATGTGGGGTGGTGTCCAGACGGCGCTTGTCTGCCTGCGCTTCTTCACCGATGACCGCGGACGTACCGTCGTCGAACGCGGAATCGACCGGGTCCGAGGCGGATTCGTCAAACAACAGTTCATTCGATTCCTGGCGATCTTCGGTGGGGTCAGCGCATGCTTCTTCCTGTTCTACAACGTTCCGGCGACGTGGCTCGGTATGCAGGGCGATCCGTGGCCGGAGGATGTGCAGAAGCGTTCCTACTTCAACCCCGGCATCTGCGGCGACGGGACCGACCGACCGTGCCCAAACCCTGACCTTCCGCTACCCACCCATCGCTCGGGATACGTCAACCACGAGGGTGAACTGGTCCTGCCGGAAGGGGTCACCATCCCGCCCGTCGTGCCGATCCAGAGGTCGAATAACGATGACGGTCAGTAAATTTCGGCCGCGCACCGAATCAGGTTCACCGTTCTACCGAGCGGTCGGTGACGAGGTGGCGGTGTTTCAGGCGGCGGCCCGTCGCGGTGTACCGGTACTGCTGAAGGGCCCGACCGGCTGCGGCAAAACCCGGTTTGTGGAGGCGATGGCCGACCTGCTCGGCCGGGAGCTCGTCACCGTAGCCGGCCACGAGGACTTGACCTCGGCCGACCTCGTGGGACGCTTCCTGCTCAAGGGCGGCGAGACCGTCTGGGTGGACGGGCCGCTGACGCGGGCGGTGCGCGAAGGTGCCATCTGCTATCTCGACGAAATTGTGGAAGCTCGCCAAGACACCACCGTGGTCATCCATCCGTTGGCCGATCACCGACGGGAACTGCCCGTCGACCGGCTGGGCACCACGCTGCACGCGGCTCCCGGATTCCAGCTCGTCATCTCCTACAACCCCGGCTATCAGAGCGTTCTGAAGAACATCAAGGAGTCGACCCGCCAGCGCTTCGTGGCCATCGAACTCGACTTTCCGCCCCCGGAGATCGAGATCGACGTCGTCGCACACGAGGCTGGTGTCGACGTCGCAACGGCGCAGGCCCTCGTGCGGCTCGGCAACGCCATCCGAGGGCTGCAGGGATCTCCGCTACGCGAGGCGTCTTCGACGAGGATGCTGATCTTGGCCGGTGAGCTCATCGCCGAGGGTCTGCCGTTGCGCAGCGCCGTACAGGCGGCCATCGTGCGGGCACTGTCCGACGATCCCGACATCGTGCGAGCCCTCTCCGAACTCGCCGACGGCGTCTGAACGTGACGTGAGTACGTCTGAAATCCAGGACCTGCAACAGTTTCGACTGTTGGGGACCTTTATTGCCGAGCGGTCCATAGACGTTGCGCCCGCGCCCGCAGGACAACCCGCCTATACCGACGGTCGGGTCGTATTGCTTTCGGCGGGCCGGCCTGAGGCCGAGCAACGACGGGAGTTGGTGCTGCAGTGCGCGTTGTTGGCCGCGGGGAGTTTGGATCGGGGTTTGGTCGGAACGCTGCGGGGCCGGCCGTCGCTGACGTCGCGCTACCTGTCGCTGGAAGGACGCCGGGCGCTGGCGCAGGCGGCGGCCCGAATCCCATTGGCGGGTGCGCTGTGCCCCGATGACCGTCCGGTCAGCGCCGGGCCTGCCGAGTCCCTCGCGCTGGCCAGGGGCCGCGGGAAGGTCGCTGCCCCACCGGATTGGTTCGGCGTCATCAAACCGTCGCTGCTCCTGAAATCCGACGACTGCTCCGCCGGTGCGGTATCCCCGCAGAATCTCCGGTTGTCCTTCGAGTCGAACGTCCTCGACGATGACGGCGATGGAGCGGAGCCGTCCGAGGACAGCAAGATCCTCAAGCTGTTCGAGGCGCCGGCATTCACCGCCAAAGGTCTTGCCGAGTTCGTACGCAAGATGCTCGGCCCCTCACGCTCATTCGGCGACGACCAGGCGGGAGCCGAACTGCCGACGGGCTCGGTGCGTCGGGGCCGCCAGGTCGGGGTGAACGCCAAGCCGTTGCCTGCGCGAATCCAGTTCACCGATGAGGGCAGGCCGGGCGTCGCGTTGGGTGTCGGAGGCGCCATCTACCCCGAGTGGGACGTATACAACGACCGGTATAGGCCGCAGTGGTGCCGGGTCATCGACTATCCACTAACCCTCGCCGCTGACGCCTCTGTGGCCGGAGTTCCACCGGATGATGTGCTGCGCCAGCGCTTGTCGCGAGTGGGGCTGGGTCCCAAGGTTCTGCGCGGCCGTCCAGACGGCGAGGAACTCGACATCGAAGCCGTCATCGACATGTTCGCCGACCTGCGTTCCGGGCACGCGCCGCCCGAACATATCTACACCGAACGTCGCAAGCTGGCCCGAGATCTCGGCGTCCTGATCCTGCTCGACATCTCGGGTTCGGTAACCGACACCGACCGGGACGGTTTGGCTGTCCACGAACATCAGCGCCGGGCCGCCGCCACGCTTGCGGCCACCCTCGAAGAACTCGGCGACCGGGTGGCCGTCTACGGTTTTCGTTCCCAGGGCCGTCACACCGTTCAACTTCCCGCAGTCAAGACTTTCGAGCAACGCTTCGGCGCCGTCGAACGAGCCCGGTTGGCCCAGCTCCAGCCGTTCGGCTACACGAGGCTGGGCGCGGGCATCCGCGGCGCCGGGGAGATACTCAAAACGCAAGCCGGAACACCACACCGCCTCTTGCTCGTACTCTCCGACGGCTACCCATATGACGATGGTTACGAAGGCCGCTACGCGCAAGCCGACGCCGCCAAGGCATTGGAAGAGCTCCGCGCCGATGGTGTTGGCTGCCTGTGCCTTTCGATCGGTGCGGGTTACGACGCCCAGGCGCTCGATCGTGTCTTCGGTTCGGCCAGCCATGCCGGCGCCGCGAGACTGGCCGAGTTGAGCCCCCGAATGGACGAGCTGTTCGTGTCCGCGTTGCGGGAACTCGCCGCACCGAAGCGCTAGCGAAGCACAGCGCCTGGGTTGAGGATGCCGTCCGGATCCAGCGCATCTTTGATGCGCCGGGTCAACGCCATCACGTCGGAGCCGAGTTGTCTTGGTAGCCAGTCCCGTTTGAGACGGCCGACGCCATGTTCGCCGGTGATCGTGCCGCCCATCGCGATGGCCAATTCCATCACCCGATCGAAGGCGCGCGCGGCGCGGGCGGTCATGGCTGGATCGTCGGCGTCGAATACGACCACCGGGTGGGTGTTTCCATCCCCGGCGTGCGCGACGACGCAGATCAGCACATCGCATTCGTCGGCGATGCTCCTGATACCCGCCACCAACTCCGGCAGCCGCGGGATCGGCACCGTGACATCCTCGAGGAGCAGAGTGCCCAGTTGCATCAACGCCAGGCCGACCAATCGGCGAGCAGCAGTGAAACCGGCCCCCTCCTCCGGATCGCCGGTCGCGAAAACCTCGGTGGATCCGGCTTTCTCACACGCATCGACGATGTGCGCGACCTCATCGGCCGCTGCACCTGGCGCATCGGACTGGATCAGCAACAGCGCCTGAGCGGACCGATCCAGACCCATGCGGCTGTAATCCTCGACCGCGTTGATGCTGGCGTGGTCCATCAACTCCAGCATTGCCGGCCGGACCTTGGCGGTGATCGACACCACGGCGTCGGCGGCGTCCTGCACCGAGGCGAACACCGCGACCACCGTCGATGCCGGGGGTTGGGCCGGGATGAGTCGCAAGGTGAGTTCGGTGATGACCCCGAGGATGCCTTCGGAGCCAACGAACAGCTTCGTCAACGCGAGTCCGGCAACGTCTTTCAGCCGCGGGCCGCCGAGCCGGACAGCGGTGCCGTCGGCCAGCACCACCTCCATACCGAGCACGTAGTCGCTGGAGACCCCGTACTTCACGCAGCACAGCCCACCCGCGTTCGTCGCGGCATTGCCACCGATCGATGAGATGTCGACCGACGACGGATCCGGTGGATACCACAGCCCGTGCTCGGCAGCGGCCCGCTTCACCTCGGAGTTCAACAGACCGGGTTGCACGATCGCGGTGCGGTTCGCGGTGTCGATGCGGATGTGGCGCATCCGCTCGGTGCTCAGGACGACACAGCCGTCGACCGCGTCGGCGCCACCGGAAAGCCCGGACCCGGCGCCCCTCGGCACGACGGCGACGCGGTGGGCACTCGCCCAGCGCAGGACGGTCTGCACATCCTCGGTGCTCGTGGCCCGCACCACGGCCAGCGGCAGGCCGGCCCGCGGGTCGGCGGCCGCGTCAGTGCGATAGCCCGCGAGTACATCGGCATCGGTGAGCATCGCGCCATCGGGCAATTCGGCGGCGAGCTCGGCGACTGCGGCGTCCAGTGCGGACATTCGAGAAGTCTATTTCTTGGCCAGCACCCAGTTCAGAAATTTCTCGACGGCGTCGGCCGTGTAGTGGCCGCGGGGCGAGCCGAAGAAGTCGAATGCGTGCTGAGCGTGCGGGATCTCGGCATAGACCACCGGTGCCTTCGACGCGTCACGTAATGCCTTCGCGAACTCACGGCCCTCACCGACGGGGATGAGCGAGTCGTTGACGCCGTGCAGGATGAAAAACGGTGGTGCATCGGGCCGTACCAACGTGATCGGTGACGCGTCGCGGTACACCTGCTGATTGCCCGAGAGCGGCAGTTTCACGATGAGACGCTGCAGGATCTCCATGAATTCCGAGCGCCCGGTTCCGCTGGTGCTGAACCAGTCGTAGCGGCCGTAGACGGGCACCGCGGCCACCACCGAGGTGTCGGCGTCCTCGAATCCCGGCTGCCACTTGGGATCGTTGGGTGTCAGCGCCGCCAACGCGGTCAAGTGTCCACCCGCCGAACCGCCCGTGATGCAGACGGTGTCCGGATCGCCGCCGTAGGAGGAGATGTTGGCCTTGACCCACGCCAGTGCCCGCTTGACGTCGACGATGTGATCCGGCCACGGATGGCGTGGGCTGATGCGGTAGCCGATCGACACGCAGATCCAGCCTTGCTCGGCAAGGTGGCTCATCAATGGATAGGACTGCGGGCGGCGCATTCCGATCATCCAGGCGCCGCCCGGTACCTGCAGGAGCACCGGGGCCTTGCCGTCACGCGGCAGGTCGGTACGCATCCAGATATCGGCAAGGTTGGCCCGGTGCGGGCCGTAGTGCACGGTCTTCTGCGCGTAGCGGCGCCTGCTCCACGAGGTCGACCACACCTCGCCGCGCCGCAACGGCCGCGGCGCCACTGCGTAGTCGGCACCGAGCGCGGTGCGCAGCGGATCCTCGAAACAGGGCTGGGACGCCACGCCGCGGCGGTGTACCAGAAACAGCATTGCCCACGCGATCGCCTTGAGTACCAATGAGATCCGGCCCTGTGCTGATCGGTAGTCGCCCCGTATCGCGCGGCGCAGGACGTCGATGACCGACACCGTCGTGACCAACGGAGCGTTCTCCGACGTCGGCCAGCCGAACGCGAAGGCTGCGACGGTGGTGTAGCCCTTGCGGCCGAGCGGCTTCACGGCGTTGACGGCGTTGAGCAGCTCGACAGCGGCGGACAGCAGTGGTTTAGCCATTCACCCGATCCTGTAGTTCACGGCGCGCGATCTTGCCGGTGCTGTTGCGGGGTAGCTCGTCAAGGATGGTGATCTCGCGTGGCACTTTGTAATTGGCGAGGTTCGCGCGAACGTGAGCTTTGAGGTCGTCTGCGGTGACGGCGCCGGACACCACGACGAACGCGGCGAGTCGCTGCCCGAACTGCTCGTCGTCGACGCCGATCACCGCGGCCTCGGCGACATCGGGATGGCCCGTGAGCACCTTCTCCACTTCGATCGGATACACGTTCTCGCCGCCCGAGACGATCATCTCGTCGTCGCGGCCCACCACGAACAGGCGGCCTGCCTCGTCGAGATAACCGACATCGCCCGAACACATGTAGCCCTCGTGGAAGTCCTTCGTCGAACCGGATGTGTACCCGTCGAACTGCGTCGAGTTACGCACGTAGATCGTGCCCACCTCACCGGTCGGGACCTCGCGCAGATCGGGGTCCAGTATCCGGATGTCGGTGCCCTCTGCGGGTTTTCCCGCGGTATCGGGTGCGGCCCGCAGATCGGCTGGGATGGCGGTGGCGATCATCCCGGCTTCGGTGGCGTTGTAGTTGTTGTAGATAACATCACCGAAGCGGTCCATGAACTTGATGACGACATCGGGGCGGATGCGCGATCCGGATGCGGCGGCGAACCGCAAGGAGCGGCCGTCGTAGCGGCGCAGCACACTGTCGGGAAGGTCCATGATCCGGTCGAACATCACCGGAACCACACACAACCCGGTGGCACGGTGCCGGTCGACGAGCTCGAGCGTGGCCTCCGGGTCGAATTTGCGCCGGGTGATGATGGTGCACGCCATGGACGCCGCGAACGCGAGCTGCGAGAAGCCCCACGCGTGGAACATCGGCGCCACGATGACGACGGGCTCCTCGGCCCGCCACGGTGTGCGGTCCAGGATCGACTTGAGCACTTCGGGGCCACCGCCGGAGTGCTTGGCGCCCTTGGGTGTTCCGGTGGTGCCCGAGGTCAACAGGATGACGCGGCTCTTTTCCGACGCCCGCCTCGGTTGCTTGCCCGAGAACTGCTCGACGAGTTTGGCGACGGTCCGCTCATGCGCGTGGGTGTCGGACCATGCGACGATCCGGTCCGCGTCAGGCAACTGGGCCAGGGCTTGATCGACAGTCTCGGTGAACTCGTCGTCGTAGACGACGGCGTCGAGCTTCTCGCGGTTCGCCACGTCGGCCAGGGCCGGTCCGGCGAATGAGGTGTTGAGCAGCAGGACGTCAGCGCCGATGCGGTTGGCGGCGATCAACGACAGCACGAACCCGCGGTGGTTGCGGGCCATGATGCCCAGCACGCCCGGCGCACCGCCCGGCAGCGCCTGAAGCCCGGCGGCCAACGCGTCGGCCTGCTGGTCGATCTCACGCCAGGTGAGGATGCCCAGTTCGTCGACGAGACCCGGCCGATCCGGGCACCGCTGGGCCGCACTCGCGAAACCCGATGTGACGCTCATATTTTCGCGGGCCATCGCGGCGGCGATACGCAGATACTTGTCGGGGCGCAATACCGCGATCAGGCCGGCCCGGCGCATGGTGGTGGCCAGGCCGACGGCGTCGGTCAGGCGGTCGAGCGGCCCCACCCCGATCAGCCGATCACCGGGAAGCGGCGTTCATCCGCGAGCTCGTCCAGTGCCCGCTGCATCACCCGGCGGATGTGGGCGTCGACCTCGTCGATGTCGGGATCCTCACCGAACTCGGCGACGATGTCGACCGGTGGCAGCGTTTTCATCACGATCTTGGTGGGCAGCGGGACGTTGAGCGGGACCACCGCCGACAACCCGAACGGGAAACCGAACGACAGCGGCACGATCTTGGTCCGCGCCATCCGGGCGATCGGGCCCAGTGCCTTGGCCACCGCCGTCCCGCGCGACAGGAAGAGCTGCGCTTCCTGTCCGCCGATCCCGACCATCGGAACGATCGGCACGCCGGCGTTGAGCGCAGCCTTCACGTATCCGGTGCGGCCGTCGAAATCGATCTTGTTGGCCGCCAGCGTCGGCCGGTAGACGTCGAAGTCGCCGCCGGGAAAGACGACGACCACGCCTCCCGACCGCAGCGCCTCGTCGGCGTTCTCGTGGTTGGCGCGGATGAAGCCGGTCTTCTTGAAGAAGTCCGCGGTCGGTCCGGTCATCAGCATGTCGTGGCTCAACGTGTAAACGGGCTGGCCGTACCCGAACTTCTCGTAGAACCCCGTCGCGAACACCGGCACATCCATCGGAAACAGGCCGCCCGAATGGTTCGACACGACCAGGGCGCCGCCGTTGGGGAAGGACTCAAGGCCGCGCACCTCGGCGCGGTGATAGCCCTTGATGAACGGCCTCAGCCAGCCCATGACCTTCTCGGTCAGGCCCGGATCCCACTTGGTGATCTCGGACGGATCGGTGTCGGTGGCGGCCACAGGTCCCCCTGAAAGAATTGAAACGTGTTCTAGTTTTTCCAGTGTACCCAGGTAACGGGCAAATTTACTCAAAACCGCAGGTTGTGGCGGGTGCTATTGCGTGCCGAGCTCATCGATCTCCGCGGTGACGTTGCGGCGTGCGGCATCCTCCCAGCGATTGCGCCCTGGCGCGGTGTGATAGAGCCCGCCCTCAAGCAAGTCGCTCAACACCCGCGCGCGTGCCGGCTTGAACACGTCGTCGGGAATGTCGGCATACTCCTCGCGCACCGCCTCGCCGTAGCGCCGGTACCGGTCGGGCGAAGCACCCAGCACCGACAGGTCCGCATCGCTGAGGACGGCGGCATTGACGTCGCCATCGTCGACCCGATGGGCCTTGGTTGCCAGCACCAAGCGGGCCACCTCGTCGCGCAGCGGTGACGAGGCCAGCAGCTCGCGGGCCAACTGGGCCGAGCGTTCCTCGTTGTCTTCGCGGCCGATCTCGTAGATCGCGTCGTGGAACCAGGCCGCCAGTTCGACGGCCTCCCGGTCGAACTCCACGCCGTCGTCGGCCAGCAGCCCGATCGCGTCGAGCACTTCGTGGAGATGCACCACATTGTGGTGCTTGCGGTGCGTTTCGGACCAGCGCGCCAGCAGGTCCTCGCGCAGTCGTTCGGTCAGATGCGCAGCCATGGCCACAGTGTTGCACCGGGCCGGTTGACCTGAACAGCCGTTGAGGTCGCACGATGGTGCGCATGGCAACCGACCTCACCGCTTACTTCACGCGGATCGGCTTCTCGGGGCCGGCGCGCGCCGATCTCGACACGCTGCGCGCCGTCGTCGCAGCGCACAATCGGTCGATCCCGTTCGAGAACCTGGACCCGCTGTTGGGCATCCCGGTGGTCGACCTGAGTTTGGCGGCGTTGCACGACAAACTCGTCGAACGCCGCCGCGGCGGATACTGCTACGAGCACAACGGCCTACTGGGTTACGTGCTGGAACAGCTCGGCTACGGAGTCGACCGCCTGGCCGGCCGGGTGGTGTGGATGAAGGAGGCCGACGCGCCACTGCCCGCACAGACCCACAACGTCCTGGCCGTGACGGTGCCGGGCCACGATGAGCGTTATCTGGTCGACGTCGGATTCGGCGGGCAGACGCTGTCCTCGCCGATCCGGCTGGCAGCGGGTCCGGTCCAGGAGACGCGCCATGAGCCCTATCAGCTCCTCGAACACGGGGACGGACTCGTGCTGCAGGCACAGCTCCGCGGGGACTGGAAGCCGCTGTACACCTTCACCACCGAGCCTCGGCCGCGTATCGACCTCGAAGTCGGAAGTTGGTATGTGTCAACGTATCCCGAGTCTATCTTCGTCGTCGGGTTGACTGCCGCGCTGATCACCGATGACGCGAGAATCAACCTACGCGGACGAAACCTGGCCGTTCACAGCCGCGGTGAGACCGAGCGGGTGCGCTTCGACACCGCCGCCCAGGTGCTCGACGCACTGAAAGGCCGATTCGGTATCGATCTGACCGATCTCGGCGACCATGTCGACCTCGAGGCCCGGGTCGACGAGGTGCTCGACACCTGAGGCAGACAGCAGGAAAAGTCATGTCCCTGGCAGCGGCGGCCGACCATACTCGGTGAATGTGAGCGTGCAGCCAAACGGACGGGACCGATTGCGGGAGTTGCTCGACGCGGTGGTGGCCGATGACAACGCCGGCGTCGGTGAGATGGCACGCAGCAGTCACGCGTCGGAATTCCACTTCTCGCGGGAGGTACGCCGACTCACCGGTGAACCGCCCGCCGCGTTGCGCAGGCGCGTGATGCTGGAACGTGCCGCGTGGCGGCTCCGGCAAGGCGAGGGGGTCGCCGAGGTCGCCGCCGCCGAGGGATGGTCGTCGGCCGAGGTGTTCTCGCGGGCGTTCCGGCGTGCGTTCGGGGTGCCGCCGTCACGTGCGAGCGCCGTCGGATTCCGCCTGGCGGCGCCGAACGGCGTGCACTTCCACCCGCCGCACTCGCTGTGGTGTGACGGCCGCGCCGGCGGTTCCGGGCCTGACATCGCGCAGTTCATGCTCGTACACGACATCGCCGACACCGGGTATCTGATCGAACAGGCCGCGGCGCTCACCGAAACGCAATGGCGACAGGAGATTTCACCCGGGCAGGTGGTGCTCGACTGGGACGGCCCCGAACCGAGCGTCGCCGCGGTCCTCGGCACGATCGTGTGGACGAAAGAAGTGTGGCTGGCCACTATCGAGGGTCACGACTTCCCGTCGCGCGCGACGACTGCGGAGGCGACCGCCGAACAACTGGCCGCGCATCACGAGGTGATCGGAAAGCGCTGGACCACAGTGGTTTCCGAACATTCCGCGGCGGGCCGACTGGCCGATACGGTGATCGACGCGCTGTGCGATCCCCCGGAGTCGTTTCAGCTGTACGGCATCGTCGCGCACGTACTGAATTACTCCGCCCACCGCAGGGGACTGACGCGCGCGATGCTCGCGCGCCACGGCATCGACACGCACCGGGGTGACCCGCTGGAATGGATGAGAAGGGACTGATGAGCAAGACCGTCTACTACACCGCATCAAGCCTCGACGGCTACATCGTCGACGACAACGACAGCCTGGACTGGCTGATCACGCGAAACATCGACCAGGGCGGACCGTTCGGCTACGACGATTTCATCAAGACCATCGGCGCGCTGGCGATGGGCTCGGCCACCTACGAGTGGATCGTGAAAAACGACCCCGACGAATGGATGTACGACAAGCCGACGTGGGTGCTGACCCATCGGCCACAGATCATCGTCGCGGGGCATCCGGTGCAGGTTTTCGAAGGCGACATCACCGATCTACACCCCAAGCTGATATCGGCGGCGGCGGGCAAGGACGTCTGGGTGGTCGGTGGCGGGCAGATCGCGGCGCAGTTCGTGGCCGCGGGCCTGATCGACGAGATGATCGTCAGCTACACGCCGTGTTCGCTGGGAGCGGGGTCGCGCGTGTTGCCGATTCGCTCGGAGTGGACGTTGGCGGAATCGGCGGTCAACGGCGACTTCGTGTGTGCCCGCTGGACGCGTGCCTAGATGAGAGTGTTCTCATGTGCGTCTCACCGACGGGAGACCCGCCACAAGCACGCTTGACGGTGTGCGCACGACGATCCTGATACCCATCGCGGCCCTGGCGATCGCCGGGGCCGCGACGGCCGTCGGCGTATCGCTGACCACGAGCGGGGAGGAACAGCCGATCGGGCCGATCGTCGTACACGCGCCGCAACGGCCGGCCACCGCCGAATCCGCCGCACCGCCACCGCCGGAGCCATCAGGTGTCCCGGCCCCGCCTCCGCCGGTCACCGAGGGTGGACTGCCCGCGGGCTCATGGGGCGATGACGACGGTGACGACGACTGGGGCGACGACGGAGATGACGACGACGGGGATGACTGAACCCGGCGATACCGTCGTTCACGCGCCCGCCGGGCAGTATGGGTTTCACCCCGCACCGAACCCCAGGATGTCGTCGATGCCCCGCAGCCCAGCGCGTTCGCGTCTGCGCTGGCTGCTGCCCTCGACCGCCCGGACCAGGATCATCGCGTGGATGCTGCTGTTGGTCCTGGCTGCGCTCGGCATCGTCACGTTCGTGACCTGGCGGCTGCTGGTCTCGGGTATCGACACGCGGATCGACGAGGCGCTGCGGTTCGAAGTCAGCGAGTTCACCGAGCTCACCGCGCCCGGCGTCAACCCGCGCACCGGTGAGCCGTTCGCGAGCGTCGACGAGGTGATCCGCGAAGCCATCGCCTATAACCTCGCGCGGCCCAACGAGAAGTTCCTCGGGTACGTCGACGGTGAATATCGCACGCAGAGCCGTCAGGAGCCCGGCACCCCGGAGGTGCTGGCAAGCGACCCCGAGTTCACCGCCCTGGTGGCGTCGCTGACCACCCCCACCGACGGGAACTACGCGCATCCTCAGGCCGGCGACGTGCGCTACCTGGCCATCCCGGTCACGCTCGACGGTGACCCCGGTCACGGCGTGATCGTGGCGGCCTACCTCAGCGATGCCGAGCGAGACAGTGCCGACGACGCGGCCCGGCTCATGCTGATCGTCGGAGCTCTCACGGTTCTCGGCGCGGCGGGCGCAGCCTGGTTGGTGGCCGGCCGCATCTTGCGGCCACTGCGCGATGTCGTCGACACCGCGCGCACGATCACGGAAACCGATCTGTCACAACGTATCCCGTCGAGCGGCGAAGGCGATGAGCTGGACGCCCTCGTCGGGACCGTCAACGGGATGCTCGACCGGGTCGAAGCCGGGGTATCGGCACAGCGGCGATTCATCGACGACATCGGCCACGAGTTGCGCACCCCCATCACGATCGTGCGCGGACATCTGGAGGTACTCGATCCGGGCGACCGGGCCGACGTGGAGTCGACCGTGGCGCTCGTCGACGACGAACTCGACCGGATGAACCGTATGGTCGCCGACCTCCTGCTGTTGGCCCGCGCCGAACAGCCCGCGTTCCTGCAGCCGGTACGAGTCGACGTCGGTGCGCTCACCGCCGACGCGTTCGGCAAGGTCGGCAGGCTCGGCGAGCGCGAGTTCACGCTCGACTCGTGCGCACGGGTGGTTGCGGTGCTCGACCCCCAGCGCATCACCCAGGCGCTCGTCGCGTTGGCCGACAATGCGTGCCGATACACCACACCGGGGGACCGGATCGGCATCGGCTCTCAACTGTCCGGTGGCTGGCTGCGGTTCTGGGTCTCCGACACCGGCCCTGGAGTCAACGAGGCCGATCGATCGCGGATATTCGAGCGGTTCGGGCGGGGCAGCGCGGGTGGCCGCCGGTCCGACGGTGCCGGCCTGGGCCTTTCGATCGTGCGAGCCATCGCCGTCGCCCACGGCGGTGAGGTGCTGCTCGACACCGTCGTCGGTCAGGGCGCGACGTTCACCGTTGTCATCCCCGCGCTGGTGGAGGAGGCGCCATGGCCCGCATCCTGATCGCCGAGGACGAGCCGCGGATCTCGTCGTTCATCGAGAAAGGACTGTCCGCCAACGGTTTTGCGGTGACGGTGGTGGCAGAAGGCGGTGCGGCCTACGAGTATGCCGTGACCGGGGGATTCGATCTCATGATCCTCGACATCGGCTTGCCGGACATGGACGGCTTCAGTGTGCTGCGCAAGCTGCGGGCCGCCCGCAACCCGATCCCGGTGATCGTGCTGACTGCGCGAGACAGCGTGCAGGACACCGTCGCCGGTTTGGAGGGCGGGGCCGACGACTACATGCCCAAGCCGTTCCGATTCGAAGAGCTGCTTGCCCGCGTGCGCCTGCGGCTGACGTCGAACCGCGCCGCCGAACTGACGGTGCTGTCTTACGGTGGTTTGCAACTCGATCTGCGGACCCGCCGGGCCCGCGTCGGCGGCGACACGGTCGACCTGTCTGCGCGCGAATTCGCGCTTGTGGAAACGTTTTTGCGCCACCCCGGTCAAGTGCTGTCCCGCGAACAGCTGCTCAGTCACGTGTGGGGCTACGATTTCGATCCCGGCTCGAACGTCGTCGACGTGTATGTGCGATATCTGCGCCGCAAGCTCGGCACGGACCGGTTCGTCACCCTGCGCGGGATGGGTTATCGGCTCGAGGACCTGCCGTAGCGGCGCCCGTCACCTGAGTAAGGTGACGGGCGCCGACGGTCGGGGCCTGCGTTCAGTCGTCATCCCAGTCGTCGTGGCCGTACCAGTCGTCGTCGCCCCAGTCGTCGTCATCGTCGAACGCCAACGTCGCGTTGACGGCCGTGACGGGGGCAGGCGGCGTGCTGTCGGCGAACGCGGTGCCCGCGCCGACGAGGCCGAGGCCGGTCAACGCCAGCCCGACCGTCATGACCTTCCATATCTCCGGTCGCTGCATGAGGTGCTCCTTCTTGTGTGTGGTTTCCCGACATCACAAGACTCACGGCCCTGCATGAGGCGTTCAGGAGCCGAAGATGAGCACCTTCTCATCCTCGCGGAGTTACTCCGGGGTGTAGCCGAAGGGCAGCAGGACGCTCTTGGCCTGGGTGTAGGCCTCGATGCCCTCCGGGCCGTTCTCGCGACCGATGCCGGAGTTCTTGTACCCGCCGAACGGAGCGCCCGGGTCGAACGCATACATGTTGACCGCGTACGTGCCGGTGCGGATCTTCGAGGCGATCTCCATGGCCTTGCCGAAATCGGTGGTGTACACGCTGCCGGCCAGGCCGTAGGGCGAATCGTTGGCGATGCGCACGGCGTCGTCCTCGGTGTCGTAAGGGATCACCGCCAGCACCGGCCCGAAGATCTCCTCCTGCGCGATGGTCATCGAGTTGTCGACGTCGGCGAACACCGTCGGCTCCACGAACCAGCCCGAATCCAGCCCCTCGGGCCGGCCGCCACCCGTGACGATCCTGGCACCTTCCTCGACGCCTTTCTTGATGTAGCCCTCGACGCGCTCGCGCTGCTTCTCGCTGATCAGCGGGCCGATCATCGAAGTCGGGTCGTCGGGCAGCCCGGCCTGCATCCCGGCGGCCGCGGCCGCGAGCTTCTCGACGACCTCGTCGTAGCGTGACCGGGGCGCCAGGATGCGGGTCTGGCCGACACACGCCTGCCCGCTGTTCATCAGCCCGGAGAACACCAGCATGGGCAGTGTCGAGTCCAGGTCGGCGTCTTCGAGGATGATCGCGGCGGACTTCCCGCCGAGCTCGAGCGTGCACGGCTTGAGCTTCTCGGCCGCGATCTTGCCGATCTCCTTGCCGACCGCGCTCGACCCGGTGAACGTGAACTTGTCCAGCTCGGGGTTGTTGGTCAGGGCGCGGCCGGTCTCCACACCACCTGGCACGACCGACAACACGCCTTCGGGCAGGCCCGCCTCGGCGAACACCTCGGCGAACAGGTTGGTGGTCAGCGGGGTCTCGGCGGCCGGCTTGAGCACGACCGTGCAGCCCGCGAGCAGCGCCGGGCCGAGTTTGTTGCAGGCCAGGAAGAACGGCACGTTCCACGCGATGACGGCGCCGACCACGCCGATGGGCTCCTTGAGCACCATGGTCTGGCCGTAGATGCCGTCGCGGATGTCCTTCCACGCGAACTTGTCGGCCGCACCGGCGTAGTACTGCAGGCCCGAGACACCCGCGCCGAACTGCATCATGTCGACGATCGTCGGTGGCTGGCCGGTCTCCAGCTTGAGCAGGTGCTTGAACTCCTCGGCCCGCGCGTTGACCAGCTCGACGGTCTTGGCCAGCACGGCCTGACGTTCGGCAGGCGACATCCGCGGCCACGGGCCCTCGTCGAACGCCTTGCGGGCCGCGGCGCACGCGGCGTTGACATCTGCCTCGGCGGCCAGCGGTACCTGGCCGACCTTCTCGCCGGTGGCGGGGGAGAAGACTTCGATGGTCTCGGAGGTCGACGGCTCGACCCAGTGGCCGCCGATGAACAACTTGTCGTAATCAGTCTTGGCGACATCCACACTCTGTGTCATGAGCGTCACACTACCCAGATTTCGGTGAAACGAGAACCTGTTCCAGTTGGCCGGTTTACCGGGGCCGCAGAACCAGCACCAGATTGCTCACCGAGAACTCGCGAAAGCCCGGCACCGACGTCATCCACCACGCCCATCGTGGGTGGTAGCGGGGAAATGCGGCGATCAGCGAGCCGGTGCTCGCCGCCCACTCCAGGCCGTCGGCGGCCGACACCGCGAACAACGACGATCCGTAGTCGTTCTTGGGCCGATGGCCGTGTTTGCGGGCGTAGCGATCGGCCGCTCTGGCGCCGCCCAGATAGTGGGTGAGACCCATCTCGTGACCGCCGAACGGGCCGAGCCACACCGTGTAGGACAACACCGCAAGGCCGCCGGGGCGGGTCACCCGCAGCATCTCGTTGCCCAGCCGCCAGGGATACCGCACATGCTCGGCGACATTCGACGACAGGCAGATGTCGACGCTGGCGTCGGCGAACGGCAGCGCCATCCCGGACGCCCGCACAAAGGTCCCCGCCCCCCGCTCCCCGGCCGGACCGGCGTGCATTTCACGCGGATCGGGCTCGACGCCGATGTACCGCAGGCCCGCGGCCTCGAAGGCCGACGCGAAGTAGCCCGGGCCGCCGCCGACGTCGAGCACGGTGCGACCAGCCGGGGAGTTGCCGGTAGCCCCGGCCCACAGGTCGGCCACCATCCCGACGGTGTCGTCGGCCAGCGCCCCGTAGAACCGGGCCGGTGCGGTCTGCTCGAACCGGAACTGCGACAGCAACCGCACCGACCGGCGCAAAGTCGCGCGGCGGGCAAAGCGGTCGGTCGGATTCACTCGCCTAACGTACTGGCCGGTACTCTCGACACGATGTCTGCTGCGCCCATCTCTTCCGTCCTGCTGCTGTGCTGGCGGGACACCGGGCACCCGCAGGGCGGTGGCAGCGAAGCCTACGTGCAGCGCATCGGCGCGCAGTGGGCCAAAGAAGGTATGAACGTCACACTGCGCACCGCACGCTATCCGGGGGCGGCCCGCGAAGAAATCGTCGACGGCGTGCGGATCAGCCGCGGCGGCGGTCCGTACTCGGTGTACATCTGGGCCGGTCTGGCGATGGTGCTGGCCCGCATCGGGCTCGGGCCGTTGCGCCGGTCGCGGCCCGACGTGGTCGTCGACACCCAGAACGGCCTGCCCTTCCTTGCTCGGCTGGCCTTCGGCCGCCGCGTGGCGGTGCTCGTGCACCACTGCCACCGTGAGCTGTGGCCGGTGGCCGGGCCGGTGATGGGCCGCGTGGGCTGGTTCGTCGAATCGAAGTTGTCGCCGCGCCTGCACCGCCGCAATCAGTACGTCACGGTGTCATTGCCCTCGGCGCGCGATCTCAACGAGCTCGGCGTGGATTCCGGCCGTATCGCCGTGGTGCGCAACGGTCTTGACGAGGCGCCCGAGCAGACGCTCGAATTGCCCCGCTCGCAGACGCCTCGCATCGTGGTGCTCTCGCGGCTGGTGCCGCACAAGCAGATCGAGGATGCGCTAGAGGCCGTGGCGCGGCTGCGGGCCGACATTCCGGGCCTGCACCTCGACATCCTGGGTGGCGGCTGGTGGCAGGAACGCCTCGTCGACCACGCCAACCTTCTCGGCATCGCCGACGCCGTGACTTTCCACGGCCACGTCGACGATGTCACCAAACACCGTGTGCTGCAGCAGAGTTGGGTTCACGTGCTGCCCTCCCGCAAAGAAGGCTGGGGGCTGGCCGTCACCGAGGCCGCCCAGCACGGTGTGCCGACCATCGGTTACCGCTCGTCGGGCGGTTTGACGGATTCGATCGTCGACGGCGTCACCGGGATGTTGGTCGATGACGGCGACGGTCTGGTTTCCGGCCTTAGGCAGCTGCTGTCCGATCCGGTGCTGCGGGTGCAGCTGGGTAGCAAGGCTCAAACCCGCAGCGACGAATTCTCCTGGGCGCAAAGCGCGGACGCGATGCGCAGCGTGCTCGAATCGGTTCGCGACGGGCGCTTCGTCAGCGGCCTGGTCTGAGCTCGGCTCTCGGGCCGAGCTTGAGCGGTGGTGTGGGTGCGCCCGCCTATGAGCGACAATGTCGCGGAAATCGCCTCTGCTGCATCGGTTGTCCCGCTGGCCACACCCGTTTTCGGCTGATTGGCTACAGGAGTCGACTGGCGCAACATCAGCCTCCGCAGTTACGTGCCCGCCTGCGCGCGACATTGTCGCTGAACAGGCGGGCAACGGATACCGCCCGCCCGCGGGGATCTGCATGACGGCGCTTGTGCCGGAGATTCCTGCTACTGCAGTTCTAGCGTTGGTGCGAAACTTCCGGCGCCCCAGCAGAACCGCGCCAGTAACGCTGCGGCGGTCCGTGGCGCGTTTTTCCGCCACAGCGTTACTGGCGGGGTTGCGCAGGCCGAACGAATACCGTGACGGGCAAGAATCTCGGCTGACCACCGCCGCGAGCGACATTGTCGCTGATAGGTGGGCGGCCGAATTTGCGTTACCAATAAGGCCGGTGAGGTCAGAGTAACCAATGTTGCTCACTCCGTGGGGCTCAAGTGAAAGACGTTGCACCCGAGGCGATTTCCGCGACATTGTCGCTCATAGGCGGGCAGGCCGGCACCTCACTGGGTGGCCGTCACGGCGTCGCGAACGCGCCGCTCTCGCAGCGCCGTGATCACCATGCCGAGCGCGCCCGCCGCCAAAATCCCCAGCCACACCAGATGGGCGGCGATCATCAGCGGCCGGCCCGACACCGTCGGTGCCGAGCCGCCGATGCGATGCACGGTGATATCGCCGTCGCGGTATGCCACCGGCAACGGCAAATTGGAAGGGATGCCGTTGGTTTGGACCACGAGCCAGCCGACGCCGGCGTCGGCAAGCGTCTGTTGGTCGGCTCCCGTGCGCAGCAGATCTTGAACCTCGCGGGCTCGGGCTCCCTCGCCGGGCACGATCTCGCCGCCGATGACAAGGTCGCCGGTCGTCAGCACGTCGGCCCGCACCCATCGAGGCAGCGGGTCAAGCACGGGCGCGGCGCCGGCCCAGTAGAACAGCCGCATGCTGTCGGGCGGCAACACCGCGACGGGTCGGGGATCGGCATTGATCACCTCGGCCGCGGCAGTCCATCCGGCCGGGTAGTGCACCGCGGTGACCTTGCCGCCGACGCCCCAGGCCAGGTCGGGCAGCACCGCGATGAGCGCAGCGCAGCACACCGCAGCCGCCGCACCGGCCGGTACCCGCAGCCGCTGCAATGTCTGCGGGGCGGCCGCCGCAGCCAGCACGTAGCCGGGCATCGCGAGCGCGACCCACTTCTGCCCGTCGCGCACGATCCCGAGGCCGGGAACCGCGCGGGTCACGGATTCGGCGACGGCCAATCCCGGTCCGGTGGCCATCGCCGCGGGAACGAGCACGGCGACCGCGGCGAGCACCAGCAACGGCACCGCCGCGGGCTTGCGTAGGACGACCGGAAGCCCGAGCGCGACGATTGTGAGCAGAACGGCGGCAGCCACGACCGCGAAAAGCCCCGCGCGGGAGGCGGGCACGGCATCGCTGTTCCAGATCCCGCCGAGGCTTGCCAGGCTGCCCAGAGTGGCCAATCCGGATTCGGCACGCGCGGCGAACGCCCGGACACCGGCGGCCGGGTCGGGCGACGACGAAACCGCACCCCCGACCGCTGCGGCCACCAGCCACGGCGCCGCGGCCAGCACAGCCGAACCGAGCCCAAACGCCGTGACCCGCCACCGCCGCCAGCCGTCGCCCGGTACTGCAACGCACGTCAGCGCCACCGCGGCGGCCATCATCAGCCCGGTCGGCGTCAAACCCGCCAGGGCGATCCAGAAGGCCAGCCCGAACGCCGCATGCCACGTGAAACCTTCGGTCCGCAGCCACACCACGGTCGCCGCCACCCAGGGGAGGCAGCCGTAGCCGACGAGCAGACTCCAATGGCCCTGCAGTAGCCGCTCGGCCACGTAGGGATTCCAGATCGCGAGCGTCGCCGCGATGAACTGGCCTGCGAGTCCAGCCTGCGGGAGCGCCACGGCAACGAGCCGAGCCGCGCCCCACCCGGCCAGCCACAGCCCGGCGACCAACAACGCCTTCACCACCACGCCGCCGTCGATGACGGTCGAGGCAACCGCGACGAAGAAGTCCTGCGGCACGGCGCGCGGCGCCGCCTCGGACAAGCCGAGCGCGGCGTCGGTCAGGAAGGACCGCGGTGTCGACACCGCGTCGCGCAGCAGCAGATAACCCGGTGCCAGCAGCGGGGCCGTCACCAATAACGACAGTGCCAGCGCATAGGCCGGCAGGAGGCAGGAGCGCCGACTCAGATCGGTCGGTCCGGAGGCAGGTCAGACGGCCGCTGTGCGGGCAGCTTCTCGGTCTTGGCCTCCGCACCCGGTACCTGGATGCCCTGGGTGTCGAAGAACCCGTGGTCGGCGGTGTCCAGACCGGGATCGATCAGCGTCGACTCCGCCCGCACCGCGAACGACCCCACGACCGCTCCGCCGACCAACGCGATCAGCCCGAGCGCGGTGAACGTGATCGGCAGGATCCGGGTCCACAATGCCACGCGGTCCCGCTCGTCCTGGGCGGCCGAGACCTGGGACTCGACGGTCTCCTCGGTCGAGGTCACTTTGTAGTCGACGTACGTCACCTCGGGCTTGAGGGCTTCGCGCGCGTAGTACTGGTAGCCGTGTTCCTCGGCCTTGACGATGGTGCCCGACACCGGGTCGACCCAGAAGGTGCGTTGCGCGGCGTAGAAGCGATCCATGGTGATCGACTCGTCCGGTTCACCGGGAACGCCCCACATCTCGGCGCGCGCGGTCACCGACGAATCGGCGTCGTCCTCGTACAGCGACGAGTACTTGACCGGCTCGACCAGTTTGCCTTCGGCGTCGTAGCCGACGTTCTGGATGAACCGGTAGGTGGTGAGCCCGTTGACGTCTTCCTCGCCGTCATAGTTCGCGTCGAACGGCTTCTGCGCGATCGGGTCGAAGAACGGGTACGTCTTCTTCTCGGTGTCGAACGGGAACCGGTAGGTCAATCCCTCGTGCGGCAGGGCGATGTTGGTCGGCGGCTTCTCGTCCTCGATGGCGCGCGGCTTCTGCACCGCACCACCTGGGTTGTTCTCGCTGGACACCGCGAGAGCCGTATTCCGGTTCACCGTGACGGTGTCGACCATCGCCAACAGCAGGCCGTTGTCCTGCTGGCGGTCGGTGCGGCGCAGCGAGCTGCCGACCTGCAGTGTGACCACCTCGGCGTTCGACGGCGCCTCGACACTGATCTGCTGCTGCAACGCGACCGGCACATTGCGGTCGATCGAGAACTTCTCAGCGGTGAGCGACGCCGGGTCGAAGGCGGTTGCGGTTCCGTCGCTGACCAGCGTGGTGTCGATGTCGAGCGGAATCTTGGCGATTTTGCTCTTGGTGTACGTCGTCAGCAACAGTGCGGCGATCAGCAGGGCAGCACCCAACCCCATGAGTCCGCATGCCGCGATACGCAGCGCCACAGCGCGGTTCAAACCGGGCCTCCTTCGGTGTGGGCCAACTCGTCCTGAGGCAAACCCGTTCGACCCTAACAGCACTATTTAAGGCCATTACTTACTACGACGGCATCCGGCCGTGTGCGTTAACCCGCAGTTTGGCGTGGGTGCGACCGGCCCGGCACACTGGTCGCCGTGACCACCGGAGAGTCGACGGTCGGCGGCACGCGCAGTTTCCTGCCGGCGGTCGAAGGCATGCGCGCCTGCGCGGCGATGGGCGTCGTGCTCACTCACGTGGCCTTTCAGACCGGTCACACCGGTGGCATCACGGGCCGCATCTTCGGTCGCTTCGACCTGGCGGTCGCGGTGTTCTTCGCATTGTCGGGCTTCCTGCTGTGGCGCGGCCACGCCGCCGCCGCCCGCGGACTGCGCGAACGCCCGCCGACCGGCCACTACCTGCGGTCTCGCATCGTGCGCATCATGCCCGGTTACGTGGTGGCGGTCGTGGTGATCCTGCTTCTGCTTCCCGAGGCCAAGGCCGACCTGACGGTGTGGCTGGCCAATCTGACCCTCACGCAGATCTACGTGCCGTTGACCCTTACTGCCGGCCTGACCCAGATGTGGAGCCTGTCGGTCGAGGTCAGCTTCTACCTTGTGCTGCCACTGCTGGCCTTGTTCGCGCGCCGGCTGCCGGTGCGGGCCCGCATCGGCGTGATCATCGCCGTCGCCGCGCTGAGCTTGTTGTGGGTACGCATCCCGTTCGACGGGACCACCGGGATGAACCCGTGGAACTGGCCGCCCGCGTTCTTCTCGTGGTTCGCCGCGGGCATGGTGCTGGCCGAGTTGACCGTGAGCCCGTTCGGCTGGGTGCACCGCCTGGCCCGGCGCCGCGTGTTGATGGCCGTCATCGCGGCGGTGGCGTTCGGCATCGCGGCCTCGCCGCTGGCCGGTCTGGAGGGCTTGCATCCGGGCTCGGTTGGCCAGGTGACGCTGAAGACCGCGATGGGTGCTGTGGTCGCGGGCGCACTGCTCGCCCCGCTCGTGCTCGATCATCCCGACACTCCACACCGGATTCTGGGCAGCCCGGTCATGGTCACGCTGGGGCGTTGGTCCTACGGGCTGTTCGTCTGGCACCTCGCCGCGCTGGCGATGGTGTTCCCGATGCTCGGCGAGTTCCTGTTCAACGGCCGCATGCTGGTGATCCTGGTGTTGACGACGGTGTTCGGGTTCGCGCTCGCGGCGGTGAGCTACGCCCTGGTGGAATCACCGTGCCGCGAGGCGCTGCGTAGGTGGGAGTACCGGCGCAAGCAGCCCGTCCCGCCGTTGGACAGTTCGATCACTTCTGAGCCGGAGCCTGCGCCAGCCGCGCGATGACGTCGTCGCGCACGGCCGAGCGCCTGGCCTTGCCCGCGTCGTCGCGCAGTGGCGCGTCGACGAACTCGACCATGACCGGCACCTTGTAGCTCGAGATCGCTTCGCGCAGAAACACCCGCACCGCATTGGTATCCAGGTCTGAGGTGTGGGTCTTCTGCACGAGGGCGTAGGGGACCTGGCCCAGATCCTCGTGGGGCACGCCGACGACGAGGCAGGACAGGACGTCGGGATGCGCGGCCAGGGCGGCTTCGATTTCGGCCGGGTAGACGTTGCGGCCACCGACGGTGAACATGTCGACCCGGCGGTCGTTGAGGTAGAAGTACCGCTCGGAACCGTCGTCGACGTAATAACCGAGATCGCCCAACGAATCCCAGCCGTCGCGGCTCTTCGCGGTGGTGCCCACGTAGCGGTAGGTCGGGGCACTGTCCGGCCCCGGCCGCATGTAGATCTCGCCGGTCACGCCCGGCGGGCATTCGTTGCCGTCGTCGTCGAGCACTTTCATCTCCCCGGCCACCACGGTTCCGACCGATCCGGGGTGCGCGAGCCATTGCTCACCCGAGATGAATGTCAGCGCCTGAAGTTCGGTGCCGCCGTACAGTTCCCACAACGCCTCCGGACCGAGCAGGTCGATCCAAGCCTCTTTGACCGCGGGCGGACATGGCGCACCGACGTGCCAGAACCGCCGAATCGACGACAGGTCATAGGCATTCGGATCCGCCCGGTACTCCGCGAGTGCACGCTGCATGATTGTGGGCACAGTGGTCAGGAACGTGACCCGGTGTTCAGTGATCAGGCGCAGGAACTCAGCGGGCTCGAATCGCGGCATGAGCACGAGATGCTGGCCCATCAGCAGCGCGATCGCGAACGTGGTGAATCCGGTGTTGTGGCTCATCGGCACCGACATGAGGGTGACGTCGTCATCCTGTGCACCGAGCGGAAATCCGATCAGGGCAGGCACGCGGCTGTCGTTGCCAGCCTCGATCAGCTTGGGCCGCCCGGTGCTACCGCCCGAGGCCATCGACTTCCACGTCGGTGAAACCGCCTCCGGCAGTGGCCCGTCCGACAGCACCGGAGCCGCCACGAAATCGTCCGGTACCCAAGGGGTCTCGCCGGCGTCGCGGCCGACGACGAGCGCCCGCGGCCGCAACGCGAGGATCCCGGCGAACTCCGCGTCGGGCAGCCGCGGCGAAAGCGGCTGAGGTATCGCACCGAGCTTCCATGTGGCGAGCACGGCCTGAACCCATTCAATCGAGTTGGGCAGGCAGATCGTCACGTAATCGCCCTGTTTCACCCCGAATTCGGCGTAGGCGCGGGCCAGCCGGTTGGTCGAACGGTCGAGTTCGCCGCGGGTGATGGTGCGGCCCGCACAGGTCACCGCAGGCCGGTCGGGGTCCGCTGCGGCCAGCCGCGCGGTCTGGGTGCCGATGGGCGGCACGAGCTCCGACATGTCAGTAGCCGCCCTTCCGATCGAAGATCCGGCGGGGATTGTCCACGAGCATCGTGGTGATCTGCTCGTCGGTGACGCCGCGTTGTTTGAGCGCGGGGATGACGTCGTTGTGGATGTGCAGGTAGTGGCTGTTGGGCAGCGCCGCACCGGTCATCTCGTCGGGCAGCGCGTCGAAATAACACCAGGTGTCGTGCGAGAGCACCATCCGGTCGGCGTGTCCGCGCTCGCACATCGTGGCGACGGTTTCCACCCGCTCGGCGAACGGCAGGAATACGTCCACCCCGAACCGGTCCATGCCGATGTAGGACCCGTTGGCGATGAGCTCTTCCAGATAACCGATGTCGGTCGTGTCGCCGCTGTGGCCGATGACCACCCGGGACAGGTCGACGCCCTCGTCGGCGAAGATCCGCTGCTGCTCCAGACCGCGGCGGGTCGCCGCGTGCGTATGGGTGGAGATCGGCACGCCGGTCTGGCGGTGCGCCTGGGCGACGGCTCGCAGCACGCGTTCCACGCCGGGCGTGACGCCCGGTTCATCGGTGGCGCACTTCAGGATTGCGGCTTTGATTCCGGTGTCTGCGATGCCGTGGTCGATGTCGCGCACGAACATCTCGGTCATCGGTTCGGCCCCGCCCATGGCAGGCCCGCGGAAGTGAAACGTCATCGGGATGTCGTTGTAGGTGTAGAGCCCGGTCGCGACGACGATGTTCAGCTCCGTTTCGGCGGCGATCCGGGCGATCCGGGGGATGTAGCGGCCGAGCCCGATGACGGTGAGGTCGACGATCGTATCGACGCCGCGCGCCTTGAGTTCGTTGAGCCGGTTGACCGCGTCGGCTTCGCGAGTTGCCTCGTCACCCCAGGACTCCGGATAGTTCTGGGTGAGCTCGGTCGACATGATGAAGACGTGTTCATGCATGAGCGTGACACCGAGGTCAGCCGTGTCGATGGTTCCGCTGGCGGTGTTTACAGTCGGCACCTGGCCGATGCTAGGGCGGTCTGGATGGTCCGGTGGCGATTCCGATAAGCCCGGATCAGTCCGCCCACTCGATCGTGCGCAGTTGCCGGCGCGAGCTGATGTTCAGCTTGACGAAGACCTTTCGGAGGTGCCACTCGACGGTGTGGGTGCTGATGAAGAGTTGGGCTCCGATCTCCTGGTTGGTCAGGCCATCGGCGGCCAGCCGGGCGATCTGGGCCTCTTGCGCGGTCATTCTGTCGCCGGAGGTCACGGGTTGCTTTCGTACCTTCTCGCCGCTGGCAGCGAGTTCACGACGGGTCCGCTCGGCGAAGCCCTCGGCGCCCATGCGGGTGAACAGCTCGAAGGCCTCGGTGAGCTGACGCCGCGCGTCGGGGCGCCGGTTGACGCGACGCAGCCATTCGCCGTAGCGCAGGTGGGTGCGGGCCAGGTGCACGACGACATTGGTGCTCTGCAGACGCTCGATGGCTTCGTTGAACAGCGCGTCGGCTTCGTCGTTGTCGGCGAGCATGGCCTGCGCGCTGGCGAGCGCGCCCAGCCCCCAGTCGGTTCCGCTGCCGCCTGCCGTTTCCTCGAGCCGCCGCACGGCCTGGGCGGCGGCATCGGGTTCGCCGTTGTGCACCGCGGCTTCGGTCAATTCGAACAGACACCAGCCGCCGAAGCCGAGATCGTCGTACTCACACGTTTCGCTCACGGCGCTGAACGCTTCTTCGTAGCGGCCGAGGCCGTTGTAGAGAATCGCGCCGATTCCGTTGGCCACGCCGAGCAGCCGGCCTTCTCCTTTGCGGGCGGCGACCTCCGCCGCCGCTTCCAGCAACCCCGCGGCGTCCGCTGCGACGCCCTGCCAGGCCGCCAGGTGGAGCCGGTGGTATCTGATGGGCTTGTCGTCGATTGCCGCCGAGATCGCCTCGGCCTCTTCGAGAAGAGTTGCTGCCAACGAAAATTCGCCGGCGAGGATGTGGACGCCGGCGCGGTAGGCGAGGGCGGGCGGCAGGATGGCCAACGCCCCTGTCTCACGCGCATAGCGGACCATGACATCGGCGAGCTGTTCCATGAGTGCGTCGTCCCACAGTTCACCCGTGGCGGATTCCTGGACGACGGGAAACGCGAGCGTGATCCAGCGCAGCGATTGGCCGTCACCGCGCTGCGCATGCGTGCACCAGAACTCAACAGCGGTACGAAGCGGCGCTGCGCATTCCTTGATTCGGCCGGTCAGCCGGTAGGCCATCCCGGCGAGCAGGAAATCGATGGGCCGACTGATTTCGGAAAGCCGGCCTAGCGCGGCTTGAGCTGCCTCGGCAGCGACGGTCAAAGCGCCGGATGCGCCCAGTCGCCCGGCGAACATGCCTGCGGCGAGCGCTTCGAGATACGTTTCGCGCGCAAGCTCGTCGTCGAGGTTCTCGAGGCGCCTCGCGGCGTCGAACAGCAGTGTCGCGGCCTCGCCGACCTGCGGTGCGCCGGGTTCACCGACGCGGCTGCGGGTGAACTCCATCTGCGCGCGCAGGCGAGCCACCTGTGCACGTTGGAGATCGGACAACGGGCACAGCTCGGCGATCGCGAGGAGCTCGTACGCCGCGCCGGGATCGGCGGCGTCGCGTTTCGCCTGTGCCGCCGCGATTGCTCTGCTGCCGCGTAGGGCGGGGTTCGCGCTCAGCACGGCGGCGCGCTCCAGGAAGGCGGCAGCTGCCGCGATACCGCCCCGGCTCTGGGCGCGGTTCGCCGATGCTTCCAGCTCCGCGGCCACCGCGTCATCGGGCCCGGCTGCCGCGTTGGCCGCGTGCCAGGCCCTGCGATCGGGGTCTTGCGTGGCATCGGTCGCCGCTGCGAGGGCTCGGTGAACGGCGCGGCGGGCACCGAGCTCGGCAGAGCGGTAAACGGCTGAGCGGACCAGCGGGTGATGGAAGCGCACTCGCGGACCGAACTCGATCAACCCGGCCGCTTCGGCCGGGGTGAGGGCCTTGACGGGTATGCCCAATTCCCCTGCGGCGCGGATGAACAACGCCGCGTCACCCACGGGTTCGGCCGCCGCGGCGAGCAGCAGTCGCTGTGTCTCGCCGGGAAGGGACTCAATCGTGCGGACGAAGTTGTCTTCGATGTGGCCGGTTGAACGGTGCGCGGCGATGTCGCCGAATCCGCCGGCGAGCTCGGCCGCCGAGACGTTGCGCGGAACTTCCAGCAGCGCCAGCGGTACCCCGCGGGTTTCGGCGACGATGCGGTCACGCACATGCTCGTCGATGCGGCCGAGCACTACCGAGTCGAGCAGTTCGCGGGCATGGCTGTCGGAGAGGCCTTCGATGACGAGCTCCGGAAGCCCGGCCAACGCGTGAGCCCCGTAATCCCGTGCGGCGAAGACGAATCCGATCGGTTCGGCAAGCAGCCGGCGCGCGATGAACGCGAGCGTCTGTAACGACACCTGGTCGAGCCACTGTGCGTCGTCGATGACACACAGCAGCGGTTGGTCGTCGGCGGCGGCCGCAATCAGGCTCAGCACCGCGAGCCCGACGAGGAATCGGTCGGGGGGCGGCCCCGCTCCGAGACCGAAAGCTACTGTCAGCGCGGCACGTTGAGGTTCCGGCAGCTCGTCGATGTGGTCGAGCAGCGGTGCGCACAACTGCTGCAGGCCTGCGAACGCCAGCTCCATGTCTGATTCGACACCGGCAATCCGCGTGACGCGGAAACCCGCCGCCTGATCCCGCAGGAACCTCAAGAGCGCAGTCTTGCCGACACCGGCTTCCCCGCGCAGCACCAGCACCTGACTGGCGGACGCGTCGACACTCGACAGCAGCTTGCGCAGCGCCGCGCATTCGTCGGCGCGCCCACGCAGGGGGTGTTTTCGACCCTTGGTATCCATAAAGCCTGCGCGTCCGTTCTCTGAGGGGACGCCGCCTGTCCGCCTGGACGTCAAGGCAGGTCCGAACCCCCCACGAGATAGTAGCGGTACGGCAGTCTCAGTCGGCCCACTCCCCGCGATAGGGTCCGGGCATGACCACTCCGGCGGCACCCGTTCCGTGGCCCCGCGGTGCCTCGTGCGCCGCATCCTTCACGTTCGACGTCGATGCCGAGAGCGGCATGTTGGGGCTGTCCCGTGCGCATGCCGACCGGATGTCGGCCATGAGTCACCAGGCGTACGGGCCGCTGACCGGAGTGCCGAGAATACTGAAGATCCTTGCGCGACACGAAATCACGTCGACGTTCTTCGTGCCCGGCTATACCGCGTTCCGGTATCCGGACGTGATCCGGTCGATCGTCGACCACGGTCACGAGATCGCCAACCACGGATATCTGCACGAGTCCAACCGCGGCCTGTCCGAGGAACAGGAGCTCGCGGTGCTGGACCGGGCCTCGGACATGCTCGAGACGGTCACCGGCGTCCGGCCGACGGGGTACCGCGCCCCGATGTGGGAGTTGAACTGGCAGTCACCGAAACTCCTGCGCGACAGGGGATTCCTGTACGACAGCAGTCTCATGGACACCGATCACCCCTATGAACTGGCGGTCCCCGGCGGTGGCCCGCTGGTCGAGATACCCATCCAATGGGCCCTCGACGACTTCGACCAGTACTGCATGATCCCGGACTTCTTCGCCGCCGGGGCGATCCAGAGCCCGCGCAAGGTGGCCAAGATGTGGCGCCTCGAATTCGACGCGATACGCACCGAAAAGGGCTGCTTCGTGCTCACCAACCACCCCTTCCTTTCGGGGCGGCCGTCCCGCGCGAAGGCACTGGAATCGCTGATCGAATACGTGGTTTCTCTCGGCGACGTGTGGGTGACCAGCATGCACGCGATCGCCGAGCACGTGCGCGGCCTCGGTCTGACTCCGCGTGCGATCGAACGGCCCGATCCTGCCGACTTCTGACGACAGCTAGCCCCTGCGGCGCACGGGATGCCGGCTCATGATCGAGATCCGGTTGAACGCGTTGATCGTGATCGCCGAGTAGATGAGCACCGACACCTGATCGTCGGTGAGGTGTTTGCGAACACTGGCGTACTGCTCGTCGGACAGATGGGTTTCGGCCACGAGGGTCACCGCTTCGGCGATCTCCAGGGCGGCCCGTTCCACGTCGTCGAACAGATCGGTTTCCCGCCAGGCGGGCAGCACCGCGATGCGCTGGGACGTTTCACCTGCGTCCAGCGCGGCATGGGAGTGCAGATCGAGGCAGAACAGGCACCGGTTGATCTGCGATACCCGGATGTTGACGAGTTCGAGCGTGGTCCGCGTCAGACCCGCGGCTTTGCCCTGGGTGCGTAACTCGGTGCTGGCCTTGACCATCGCCTGGTAGACCGACGGAATCTGTTTGTCGATGTAGATGCGATCGGTCACCTCTCAGCCCTGCTGCGCCTTGACGGCGGCGAGGGCATCGGGTGTGACGGTGTCGAGAATGTCGTCGTAGTCGTGGTGGCGTTTGACGTACTTGGCGATGTACGGGCATACCGGCACGATGCGCTTGCCTGCCGCCCTGGTGTCGGCCAGCGCGTGCTCGACGAGGGTGCCTGCCAGTCCCTGGCCGCCGAACTTGTCATCGATTTCGGTGTGGTAGAGGATCCGCTGGTCCTCGGTGTCGACGTAGTCGATCAGGCCGGCGTGCTCACCGTCGACGGTGATCTCGTACTGGCGGGCATCGGGGATATCGCGAACTTCAGCCATGGTTCTCACTATGCCGCAGCCGTGCGCGCGGCCTGGCAACATCGTGACGGTGGCTCGACACGGGAGTGGCCCATGACGGCTCCGGCATCGCGGACACCGGCGACTTCGACCTGGGCGCCGCTGGCCTCCCCGATCTACCGCGCACTGTGGATCGCGCAATTCGTCTCCAATCTCGGCACCTGGATGCAGACCGTCGGCGCGCAGTGGATGCTCGTGGCCGATCCGCGTGCCGCCGTTCTGGTCCCACTGGTCCAGACCGCCACGACGCTGCCGGTGATGTTGTTGGCGTTGCCGTCCGGTGTGCTCGCCGATCTGGTGGACCGGCGGCGCCTGCTGATCGCCACGCAAGGGGCCATGGCCGCGGGTGTGGCGGCACTCGCGTCGCTTACCGGTGCGGGCCTCGCCACCCCGACCGTGCTGTTGATCTTGTTGTTCATGATCGGATGCGGACAGGCGCTCACCGCTCCCGCCTGGCAGGCCATCCAGCCGGATCTCGTTCCCCGCGAACAGATTCCGGCAGCAGCGGCACTCGGGAGCATGAGTATGAACGGCGCACGCGCCATCGGACCCGCCATCGCGGGCGCATTGGTGTCGTTGTCCGGGCCGACGCTGGTGTTCGCCCTCAACGCGGTGTCGTTCATCGGTATCGTCGCCGTGCTGGTGATGTGGCGCCGCCCTGCCGCCGAGCAGCTTTTTCCCGCGGAACGGCCGTTGGCTGCGCTGAGCGCGGGCGGACGGTTCATCCGCAGCTCACCGATCATCCGGCGGATCCTGCTGCGTGCGGTGCTGTTCATCGTGCCCGGCAGCGCACTGTGGGGACTGCTCGCGGTGATCGCGAAGAACCAGTTGCACCTGTCGTCCTCCGGGTACGGGCTTCTGCTTGGTGCACTCGGGCTCGGGGCGGTTCTGGGCGCCTTCGTGTTGTCGCGACTGCAGGCGGTGTTCGAGCAGAACACCCTGCTGGTGGTCGCGGCGGTCGGCTTCGCCGTCGCCACGACGGTGCTGGCGTTGGTGCACGAGGTGGCGGTGGTGTTGGCGACGCTGGTTCTCGGGGGCGCGGCCTGGTTGTTGACGCTGTCGACGCTCAATGCCTCGATGCAGCTGAGCCTGCCAGCCTGGGTGCGGGCCCGCGGGTTGTCGGTGTATCAGCTGGTCTTCATGGGCGGGCAGGCCATCGGCTCGCTGGTGTGGGGATTCGTTGCGGGTGCGGCAGGCAGCGTCACCGCCCTGTTGGTGAGCGCGGCCCTGCTGGCCGGATGTGCGTTGTCGGTGCTCTGGTGGCCGCTGCATGCGCGTACGGGCAGCCTCGACCTCACACCTTCGGCGCACTGGCCCGAGCCTGCGCTGGTCTTCGAACCGGAACCGCCGGACGGTCCCGTCGTGGTGCTGACCTACTACCGGGTCGAACCGGAGCGCGAACCCGAATTCCTCACGACCATGGCCGCGCTCGGCCGCTCACGGCAGCGGACCGGCGCGGCGCAGTGGCAGCTGTTTCGCAGCGGCGAGCGGGCCGCCACGTTCGTGGAGGCGTTCGTGGTCCGTTCGTGGGATGAGCATCTACGCCAGCACCACACCCGGCTCACCGGTCAGGATCTGCTGATCGAGCAAGCCGTCGAACGCTATATCGAGGGCGAACCGATCTCACACCATCTGATCGCGGTGAAGACGCGATAGTGTGAGGTGAATCACAAGGGGTGGGCGAACCCGGAGGAGGTCGATCTCATGACACGGACGCAATTCGGCTCGCTCGGTGCGGGTGGCCTGAATTGGAACAGCCTGCCACTGAAGCTGTTCGCCGGCGGCAACGCGAAGTTCTGGAATCCGGCCGACATCGACTTCTCGCGTGATCGCGCCGACTGGGAGGCGCTGACGGAGCGAGAGCGCGAATACGCCACGCGGCTGTGTGCCGAGTTCATCGCGGGCGAGGAAGCGGTCACCAAGGACATCCAGCCGTTCATGAGTGCCATGCGCGCAGAAGGCCGCCTCGGCGACGAGATGTACCTGACGCAGTTCGCGTTCGAAGAGGCCAAACACACGCAGGTGTTCCGGATGTGGCTCGACGCCGTCGGGGTGACCGACGATCTGCACAGCTACCTTGACGAGATCCCGGCCTACCGACAGATTTTCTGCGACGAACTGCCCGATGCGCTCGGCGCTTTGACGACAGATCCGTCGCCGGCCGCCCAGGTACGCGCGTCCGTCGTGTACAACCACGTCGTGGAAGGCATGCTGGCGCTCACGGGATACTATGCGTGGCACAAGATTTGCGTCGAGCGGGACATTCTTCCCGGTATGCAGGAGCTGATCCGGCGCATCGGAGACGACGAGCGACGGCATATGGCGTGGGGCACTTTCACGTGCCGGCGTCATGTCGCCGCCGACGACGCCAACTGGGCGGTGTTCGAATCCCGGATGAACGAACTCATCCCGCTTGCGCTGCGCCTGACCGAGGAAGGCTTCGCCCTCTACGCGCCGGATATTCCGTTCGGGCTCGAGGAAGACGAGTTCCTGCAGTACTCCAGCGACAAGGGAATGCGGCGGTTCGGCACGATCAGCAGTGCCCGAGGCCGCCCGCTAGCCGAGATCGATGTCGACTATTCCCCGCTGCAGCTCGAAGACACCTTTGCCGACGAGGATGAGCGGGCCCTGGCGGCTTCTGCTTGATCGGGTCTGCGCAGGCCCGTGGGCACGCTGTGGTGTCGGCGAACCCCTCCGCCGCCGACACCACAGCTTTGTGCACGCGGGCATGCACAACCGCCTGGATCCAGCTAATTCACCGGCTCCCCCCGGTGGAGGTGAACAACTTCCTGGATCTGGCTACACGCCGCGGCGGCCGGTGCCGGGTCTCCCCCACCTAGCAAACCCGTGAACCGGCGTTAACGGCGTGCGTCAGTACCGTAGGTACCGGATACCTGCCTTGTCAACCACTACCGCGGCTATTGCTGGTCAAGGGTGGTGCGGACTGCTGACCGGCGGGAGGTCAGCTTCGCTGGATTCCTGTGGATCGGGTTTGCCGGTGGCACTTCGCCGCAATGGCACGACCGAGGCCGCGACAAACGCGAACGAGATCAGGGCGAGGAACTGGACACCGGGGGAGTGCCCGATGTAACCGTCGACCGATCGCCACGGGTTCTGGCTCAAAGCCGCCCCCGCGAGGAGGAAGCCGGCTGCGGCCGCACCGAGAGTGATTTTGTCGCACCACTTTTCGCGGTTGCGCAACAGGTGCCGTACACCGATCGCAGCGCCAACCACGGCCAGTCCGGCAAGACCCGAAATCGCTGCTCCCGTGGCCAGCACCGCCGTACCCGCGATCAGCGGGCCGGGAGCCCACGGACGGGCGGGCTCGGTGGTCGGCGTAGGGCGCCGGACCGGCAACAGTGCCAGCAGCGCCAGGAGCGGCAGCAACGCCAGACCGCCGATCAAGCCGATTCGATAAGGCGTGTTCGAGCCGAACGACAGCGTCACGGTGCCGTCCGTCCCTTCGGGCAGCACCCATCCCTGCTGCCAGCCGTTCACCGTCACCGGGGTCAGTGCGGTGCCTTCGGCGTTGCGCGCGGTCCAGCCCGGGTTCACGCTTTCGGGCACCACCAGGATCCGCTGGGCAGACGCCGCGTTTACGCGTACCTCACGGTGGTCAGGCGACCACGTCGTGGCGTCGGCGGGAGTGGTTGGGGCCGTTGGCAGTTCCCCTGACCTGGGACCGGACAGCACCACACCGTCGACGATGAATGCGGCGCCCGGACTGACCAGCAGCTCCTGCTGCCCGGCAGGCAAAGCGACCGGTTCGCTCCGGCACGGCTGTGCCGGAATCGGCTCGCCGTCGAGCAGCGCTCCGACAGTCGTCTTCACCGACGTCTGGATGAACTGTCCGGCGACCCCGATGATGGGGCCCTGGCCACACGGAAGAGACACGGTCCGTTGACGATTGGCTGCCGCGTCGGCCGCGCCCACCGGCTTGCCGCGGCCGTCGAGCACGGTGAGCTCGGCCAGCCCCGGCGGCTTGAGCTGATCGAACCCGAGTGACGTGCGGTCGATGATGTCGTTCCAGGCCAACAGTGAGACGGTGACGGTGTCGGTCACCCGCGGCTTGAGCGTCAGAGTCTGTGGTTCACCATTGCCCGGAAGTTCGTGCATCTGCGGGCCGTCACCGAGATCGATCGCCACCAGAGTCGGATGTGCCGGAGGCTGTGTGGACCCGGGAACGATGCGAAGCGCGCCCACTTCCGTTCGGGCGGGCAGTTTGAGCGTGAGCGTCGGGGGAGACTTGTACTGCACGACGCGTTGCGAGGCGGTCCATGACGTCCGGGGGTCGCCGTCGGTGGCGGCATAGGCCGAACCAAGGATGTCGATGGGGTCGGCATCGCCGAACGCCCTCGTGGTACCCGGCTGCGCGACCAGATCGGCCAGTTTGGGCCCCTGCCTGCCTCGAATCCACACCGTCGGTTCGACTTCCATGGCCTGCGGAACGGTGAGGGTGCGGCTGAGGTTCACCGGTTCCTCGGAGGCCAGCGCCATCGCGGCCGCGCAGCGCACACCGACCGGGCTGTCCGCGCAGCCCGCCCGGCCCAATAGCTCGGTACCCAGATCCCATTGCGTCACAGTCGAACCGGCCGGTGGGCCGGGCACCTCGACGGTATGGCGGAGGTTGACGGGGTGAGCAAAGCCCGATGCGTCGTACTGCGTGATCGCCAGATCGGTGATGCCGAACTGCACGCCGGCCGAACCGTCGTCGGTACCGACCGCGGTGACACGGACCCACGGCGTCTCGCCGACCGGGAGCGGAATGGTGATCGGCTTGCCCGCGGTGTCGAACCGGCGGGTGCTCGTACCGGTCGCCGTCGCCACCTCGATCCGGCGGACCTGCGCGCCGACTGCGGTCGCACTCGGCGTGATGGTCAGGCTGGCATTGGTGATCGGATGATCGAAATCGACCTGCAGCCACTGGCCGATGGCGGCTTGCAGTGCGTTGGACACCCACGCGGTCGAACTGTCGCTGTCGATGGCCGCCGCGGGCCCGGTCGCCGGCGCGACGTTGGGCAGGGCGGTGGAGTCGGCCGCCGAACTCGACACCGACAATCGACCGCCGGTCCACGCGCCGTACACCGGCTCGGCGCCGCCCGCCGGATAGTCGGGCACCCGATTGTGGGTGTGGCGCGCATCGTCAGGCGTGCGGATGGCCGACGCGTGGTCATCGACGCGCCCGTAGTCGATCTCGCGTGCGGTGGGGGTGTCGGTGACCACCACATCGGTCACCGGCAGGCCGGCGCGCTGCGCATCCGGGGCAAGCAGCATCGGACCCAGCGGTGGCTTGTCCGACAACCTTCGGCGCTCATCGAGGCGCAGCAGGGCCTCCGGGGCGCCCACCACGCGCGTCATCGCGTCGGTGTCCACCAGATACGGTGCGGACGGGTTCTTTTCCGTGTCGACGCGATAGATCTCCACCGCCGGATAGCGCGGCCGCAGCCCGCTGTCGGCCACGAAACCCTCCAGCGTTCCCGGGCCCACCGGATCGCCGAACTCGGCCACCTTCGACAAGCCCGGCGAGCCTTCGACCGCGCGGTGCACGAGAATCGGCCGGGCCGATCGCGACACGTCGGGATCGAGGTCGTTGCGCACGACCACATACGAGATACCTTGGCGGGCAAGCGTATCGGCCAGTCCGGCGGACGGGCGGCCGGCCGCGAACAATCGCTGCACCGAGTCAAGGGCCCGAATCGTCTCCGGCGGCGTCAGCGGAATCGAATCGCGTACGCCCCATGGGCTTTCGCCCAGGACCTGCAACGGTTCGTCATGGCTGTTACCCCACACCTGCGTGGCGAACGGCGCACCGGGCGCGACGAGCACCCGTCCGCGTTCGGTGTTGTGTTCGTCGAGCCAGTCGGCGGTGTCGTGCCAGTACTGGGGTATCGCGGTGAACGTACCCGGCGGAGTCAGGCGGCCGGTCCAGGCCAGTGAGGTGCCCGCCCCGAGGGCGGCCAGCACCACGATGGCCACCGCGACCCGTTTGTCGCGCTCCGGGCGGGCGAACGCGCGCAGCCACACCGCGCGGGGCGAAGTGCCTGGCAGGGGGATCCGGCCGAGCAAATGGGCCAGTCCGAGTGCGAGCGGCAGCCGGATCACCGGCTCCAGCTTGGCGAGGTTGCGCAGGGGTGTGCCCGCATCGTCGAGGAACGCCTGTACCTGCAGCGCGACGGGCGAGCCAAGCCCTCCGGAGTAGCCGAGGCCCAGGAACACCACGCCGATCAACAGCATCGTGATCAACCGGCCACGCGCCGGCATCGACCGCAGCGCCAGCCCGGCCAAACCGGCCGCCGCGATCACGGTCGTTGCCAGGACCGCCATCGTGCTCGTGACGAGCGACGCGCCCGCGGTCGCGCTTGGCGCCACGAACGGCGTCCAGCTGTCGGTGCCGCGCAGCATTTCGGTCAGCGACATCCACTGCGTCGTGACGCCCGAGGACTCGATGAAATCGAGGAACGGCGGGCTGATACGGCCGAGCATCACCAGCGCCACCACCCACCAGGTGACGGCCAGCACCGCGCACAACGCCCACCACGCGGTGAAACGCCACCAGAGCCGGTTCGGCCGATGGCACGCCCACCAGATGACCGCGGCCAGGCAGCCAGTGAGGGTCGCGACGGCGTTCACCGCGCCCATCAGCGCGACCGCACCCGCCGACCGCGCAGCCATCAACCGCACCGAATGGGTCCCGCGCAACGCGAGGATGACCGGCAGCAGCACCCACGGCGCCAGCATCATCGGCAGCGTCTCCGACGAGATCGCACCGAGTGTGGTCAGCACGCGCGGCGACAGTGTGAACGCGACGGCACCGAGGATGCGCGAGCTCGGACTGCCGATGCCAAGGGCTTCGGCGACCCGCAGCACACCCCAGAAGCCGACCGTCAACAGCAGTGCCCACCACAGTCGCTGCGTCACCCACCCGGGAACGCCGAGCAGGTCACCGGCCAGGAAGAACGTGCCGTGCGGAAACAGATAGCCGTACGCCTGGTTCTGCGCCTGGCCGAACGGCAGGTCGCTGTTCCACAGGTTGAACGCGCGAGCCAAAAACCGCAGCGGGTTGGCGGTGAGGTCGAGCTTCGTATCGGGTGATATCTGTCCGGGCGACTGGGCGAAAGTCAGGACCAGTGTCGCCGCAGCGACCACCCACAGCCAGCGCCGCGAGAGCGGCGGGGCCGGGTTAAGTACGGTCGCCGTACTCGACCCGGTTGAGTACCGATGACGCCGGATCGCCCGCTTGCAGCGGAGGCTTCGTATCCTGCTGCACCATCAGCGTCACACCGAAGACGGCAGCCGCGCCCAAGAGCAGGCCGACCACGATGCTGGCGGCGGAGGGGACGACGAACCGGTTCACCCGGCCAACCTAGCACGCTGACAATAGTGATCGTGGCCACGGAAGAGCGGGTGTTCTGGCGTTCCGGACCGTGCACGGTGTGGATCAGCTGCGACGATGCCGGTTCGTTGGTGTTCAGCGGATACGACCGGGCCCACCTCGACGGGTATGAGTACGACATCACCGTGACGGCCGACCAGTTTCCGAGGCTGTGCGCCGCGCTCGGTGCCGATCCCGCCGCGAGCCCCAAAGATCTGGTCGAGTTGCTGTGTGCGCAGGTCAACGACATCATGGCCGTCGGCGAGCGGACCTGGCTCGACACGCAGGGGATCGATTACGGCTTCGCCACCGGCTAGGGTCAGGCCCCATGGCTTCTCCGCGCCTTCTCGCGACGTTCGTAGCGATGTCCGGACTGCTGATGGCTTGTTCCTCACCGAGCAGCCCGCAGTCCGCACCGACGGCCGAACCGCCCGCCATGCAGCCAGTGGCAACCGATGAGCCGTTGCCCGCCGCGCCGCAGAGCTGTGATCTGGCGAGCCTGCCGGTCCGCGACAAGCTCGCGCAACTGCTGACGGTGGGGGTCACCGGCGCCGCCGATGCGCGGGCGATCGTCGCCAGCCAGCATGTCGGCGGCATCATGGTCGGCAGTTGGACGGATCTGTCGATGCTGACCGACGGTTCGCTTGCCGACATCGTCGCCAACTCGGGGCCGCTGCCGCTTTCGGTCAGCGTCGACGAGGAAGGCGGTCGGGTGTCGCGGTTGTCGTCGCTCATCGGCAGCCAACCATCGGCACGCGATCTCGCCGAGACCCGCACCGCCGACGAGGTTTACGGCATCGCACTCGAGCGGGGCCGGGCCATGCGCGGCCTCGGCATCACGGTCGATTTCGCGCCCGTCGTCGACGTCTCCGGAAACAGCGCCGCGATCGGCGATCGCTCGTTCGGCGATGATCCGGCCGTGGTCACCGAATACGCCGGCGCGTACGCCCGTGGCCTGCGCGATGCCGGGGTGCTGCCGGTCCTCAAGCACTTCCCCGGCCATGGCCACGCGTCGGGCGACTCGCACACCGGCGCGGTGTCCACGCCGCCGCTCGCCGATCTGCAGAGCAACGACCTGGTTCCGTACCGGACTCTGACCACCGCCGCACCGGTAGCCGTCATGGTCGGGCACATGCAGGTGCCGGGGCTGACGGGCTCGGACCCGGCCAGCCTGAGTCCCGCCGCCTACCAATTGCTGCGGTCCGGCGGTTACGGCGGGCCGGGTTTCAACGGTGTGGTCTACACCGACGACTTGTCGAGCATGGCCGCGATCAACCAGCGCTACGGTGTGGCCGACGCGGTCCTGCGCGCACTGCGGGCCGGTGCCGACAACGCGCTGTGGGTCACCACCGGCGAGGTGCCCGCGGTGCTCGACGGGCTGGAGCAGGCGCTGGCCGCAGGCGATCTCAGCCAGGCGGCCGTGGATGCTTCGCTGCAGCGCGTGGCCGCCGCCAAGGGCGGAATCCGCTGCGGCTGACGCTCACTTCACGACGGTGACGGTGCCCAGTTCCGGGTCCGATGCGCTGATCGGGTTGCGTGCCGTCCGCAGCGCCGTGAGCAATCCGATGACATCGGGGGTCAGACGTTCACCGGGCATCACGAGGGGAATGCCGGGCGGATAGGGCGTGATGGCCTCGGCCGCTATGCGGTCGGTCGCCTGCGTGAACGGCACCGCGGCCGACGCGGCGAAAAAGGCTTCGCGCGGGGTCAGCACCGCGTCGGCACGGAATGCCAGCAGATCGGCGATCAACGTCTCGTCTGCGCTCGCGGGCCCCGCGCTGGGGCCCGACCATTCCGCGACCTCGGTGAATCCGGACACCAGGCGGTCCATGTCGGTATCGGTATTGCCGATGGTCGAGATGCAGAGCACGTGGCCGGGCCCGCTCAGTTCGGGTTGGACGCCGTGCCGGCTGTTGAGCCGCGCGACAAGGTCGCGGGCGTCGGCGGCCAGGCCGCGCGTGCCGATGAGCAGCTTCGTTTCATCGAGCGCGTGAAAGCCGGTGCCTGCGCCGTCCGCGTCACCAGGCCGCAGCACCTGCAGGCCGTCGATCGCGGCCAGCCGGGCTGCCACACGCCTGGCCCGATCCAACGCGGCATCCAGCATCTCCCGTCCGCTCACCATCATCTGGCGGCGGGCCAGATCGATCGACGCCATGATCGCGAAATGCGGGCTCGTGGTCTGGATCAACTGCAGTGCGCGGCGCACGGCGGCAACATCCATATCGGTCGGGTCGATGTGCAGCACCGCGGCCTGGCTCAGCCCGGACAGGATCTTGTGCACCGACTGAACGGTCGCGCTCGCACCGGCCCGCTCGGCGGCCACCGGGAGCTCGGGATGGAACCCGAAGTGCGGTGAGTGAGCTCCGTCGACCAGGAGCCTCGCGCCGAACCTCCGGCACAGCGCCGCGAGTGCCTCGATGTCGGCGGTGGTGCCGTAATACGTCGGGTGCAGCGCCCACAGGGCTTTCGCACCCGTCTCGATGAAGGCCCGCTCGACCACGTCGGCGTCCAATCCGTGCGCAACGCCGAATCTGCCGTCCCAGCGAGGTTCGAGCCAGACCGGCAGGGCCCCGACCTGCACCAGGCCCGCGAGCACCGACTTGTGCGCATTGCGTTGCACCAGAACAGGTTCGCCGGGCGCCAGTGCCGACAGCGCGACGGCGATGTTGCCGCTCGTCGAGCCCTGCACCAGGATGAAGCTCGCGCCGACCCCCCACGCGTCGGCGATCAGTTCCTCGGCGGCCAGGATGGGGCCCTCCGGGCAGTGCAGGGTGTCGGTGTCGGGAAGGTTGTTGAGGTCAACGGCCGCAATGTTTTCGCGAAACCACGGGTCGAGCGTGCGCCCGCCTTTGTGGCCCGGGCTGTAGAACGGTGCCTGATCGCGCTCGGCGAACCGCCGCAGCGCCTCGAACAACGGCGCCGTCTCGTGATTCACAGTGAATACACCCGGCTCGCGTTGCGCACCCCGATCATGTCGACGATGCGGATTGCGTCGGCGACCGTGCAGTCCCCTGCACGCACCCACTCGCCGAGCACCAGGCCCATCGCGCGGCGCCACAACACCGAGCCGAGCAGGTGCAGCTCGGGTGGACCGAACGCGTCCGACGAATACAGCTGTTTGGCGAACGGCGCGGTCTCGAGCGCCTCGGCCACCAAACCCGTCGACCGCACTCCGAGGTAGTTGATGCCAAGTCCCACATCGAAATTCACGTGATCGAAGGCCTGGGCCAGATAGCCGGCCTGACGGTGGAACGGATAGCAGTGCAACAACAGCACCGGCACCGGGGTCATGGTGCGCAGCAACGGCAACAGCAGCATGGGGTCGGTGCGGTGCAGATCGAGGTCGCGGTCGCCGAACCCGACATGGACCTGGATCGGCAGCCCGTGCGCGGCGGCCTCGTGCACACCGAACGCGATCAGCACCGGACTGTCGAGCCGCAGCGTGTCCCGTCCGGCCAGCTCGCGTGCATGCTCGACCACCTGCGCATCGGCAGGTCGGGCCCAGTCGATGTCGAACGAGGTTCGATAGGCCGCAATCGTTTTGGTGCCGACGGTGTCGGGCGACGCGGCAGCGTCGGCCAGTGCGCTGCGGAACGCGTCGGGAAACTCCTCGGGTCGTGTTCCGCCCTCGAGCCGTTCTTCGGCCAGGCGTTCGAGCCGCAGGATCGCCGAGGACGGCCGCCCGCTGAGTTCGGTGAGCCGCTCCGGTGTGGTGATGAGATCACCCTTGAAGCCGGTGTCGACGACCCAGCGCTCGACGCCGGCCAGCGGCAGCATGAGCTCGGACAGTTCGTCGGGGCTGAGCTCGCTGCGGCGCTTCCAGTAGTCGTCGGCGTCGGCATGGGCAGGCAGGCCGAGAACGGGTGCGCACCAACGCCTTATCGACAACCCGAGCGGCGAGTCGAACTGCGTCATGAAATCCGGTATGCGGTCGGTGGAACCCTCGTTGATGGACGCCTCGAACCCGGCCCGGTCCACCGGCTTGTCGAATGTGCCGTGCACGTGGTGATCGACGAGCCGGACGGTACGCAGGTGATCGGCGAGTTCGGCCGGTACCGCGGATCCGACGCCGTCGAAAACATCGATCGGCGCGCCCGCGATCTCACCATCCGGCATAACGTGCGACCTCCTCTGCGTCGACCTTTCCCGCGGCCGCGTCGTCGATGGCCGAACCGAGGATCTCGGCGGCCCGCGTCGCGTGCTCTTCACCCAGTATCAGCGGTGGCGTGATCTCCAGGACGTTGCCTCCGACGTAGTAGACCACCGCACCCAGCTCCCACGCCCGGTAGGACACCTGGGCGGCCAGCTTGGGATCGGGCTGCCCGGTGTCGGGATCGACGAGTTCCAACCCGATGGCCAGCCCACGGCCCCGCACGTCGCCGATCACGTCGTTGTCGAGCGTGCGCAACGCATCACGAAGGGCCGCACCCACTTTCGCGGACCGGTCTGGCAGCTCGTCACCGACGATCGTGGCCAGCACGGCGCGACCGGCCGCGGTGCAGATCGGGTTGCCCGCGGTGGTCAGCAGTGCCGAAGCGGCGGGGTGGTCGAGGATGTCGGCGGGGCCCACCGCCGCCGACAACGGCAATCCGCCGCCGAGTACCTTTCCGAACGTGACGATGTCGGGTACGACGCCGTCGTGCTCGAACGCGTGCAGCGTGCCTGGCCTGCCGAGCCCCATCTTGACCTCGTCGCAGATCATCGGCACGCCGTGGCGCAGGCATACGTCGTGCAGGTCGGCAAGAAATCCGTCGGGCGGCACGACCAGTCCACCGTCGGACAGGATCGGCTCGACGATCAGACACGCGACCGTGCCGGTGGCCATGTGCTGGTCGGCAAGGCCGAGGCAGGCCGCGACGTCGGCACCGACGTCCCCGCTCACCGGCCGGAATGGGTTGGGGTAGGGCAGGAATGCCACGTCGGCGTCGGCGGGGACGCCCGCGTCGACGTGCACACCCGAAACGCCCATCGCTACGCCGACGCCGCCGTGGTAGCTGTGCTCGAAGGCCAGCACCGTGCGGCGTCCGGTCGCGTGTCTGCAGGCCCGCAAGGCGACGTCGTTGGCGTCGGACCCGGCATGGCCCAGGTATACCCGGCGCTCACCGGTTCCCGGCACCATGGCAAGCAGATCCTCGGCCAGGCCGACCGAGTCGGGATGAACCGCCGACAGGCCGCCTGCTCCGGGCGCGTCGCGCGCGGCCCGGCTGACCGCTTCGGCGACAGCCGGGTGCCCGTGGCCCAGCCCGGACGCGGTCCACGTTGCCGAAAGGTCGAGCAGTTCACGGCCATCGGGGGTGACGAGCGTGCAACCGTGCCCCGAAACCACCTCCAGCGGGAAGAACCGCAGCTTCTCGATCCCGGCGATGACGGCTTCGTCGCGCTCGTAGAGCGTGCTCACCTCACCTCCACCGGCGGTGTCAGAGCCAGCTCGGCGGTCAACGATTCACCGACGCGTTTGGCGATCCCCGACGCGGCCAACGCGATCACGAGGCCGACGGCACACCAGTACAGCCCCAACAACGGCGCGGCGGTCCACGTTTCGGCGTCCTTGACGTTGAACCACAACACCACCGCGATCACCACGGCGCCCAGCAACGGCAGCGCGAGGCCCAGCACCTTGCCCCGACCTCCGTGCACATCGACAAACTTGGGTGCGCCGACGAACCAGGCCGCGGCGATCTCGACCAGCAGGTAGCACACCATCAGGCACACCGAACCGGCCACCGCGAACAGGAAATAGGTGTCGATCGCGTCGTTGCCGGTGCCCATGTCAGGCCAGCCGACCGCGCCGCAGATCAGGTTGATCACCAGGGCCAGACCGACAACGAGCCACGAGGCGCGCCGTGGGCCGCCGGTCGCCTCGTGGATGTGCGCCAACGATTTCGGGCCGAAGCCGTCGCGGCCGAACGCGTAGAGCATGCGGCCAGATGTCGCGGCGGTGGCCATGTGGCAGCCGAAGGCCGCGACCGTCGCGGTGAAGATGATCAGCAGCGAGAACCACTGCCCGATGTAACTGGAGCCCAAGTCGCCCAATGTGTTACCGGAGCTCTGGAAGGCCGCGAGCCCGGCCTCGTCGGTGCCGAAGCCGATCACCTGCGCGAACATCACGACCACGAACAGCACGCCGGTCAGGACCAAGGTGCCACCGAGGGCGCGTGGGATGTTGCGGCCCGGGTTGTCGGTCTCCTCACCCATCGACGCGCAGGCCTCGAAACCGGCCCACGACAGGAACGCGGCCACCACACCGCTGAGGACTGCCGAGGCCGAGACGCCGCCGCCGGAGAACGAGAACACGCTGAAGTCGATGCCGGTGGTCTGGGCGCCGCCGCGCGCGAAGATCACGACGACCAGCACGACCATCGCGACGATGCCGATGCCCTCGATGCCGAGCAGGATCTTGGCCAGCAGCCTGATGTCACGCCCGGCCAGTGCGAACGAGATCACCGCACCGATCACGACGACCACCAACCACGGTAACTGGTAAGGGGTTTCGCTGCCCGGCTGCAGTTGTGCGATGAACGCGTTGGTGAAAGCCGCTGTCAGCGCCAGTGTTCCGATGGAGAACCCCACGTAGGCGCCGAGCATGGCGAATCCCGAGAAGAAGCCGGTGCGCGGCCCGACGGTTCCGCCGACCAGTGCATAGGCCGATCCGGCGTGATTGAGATGCCGGGTGAGCCGCACGAAGCTGTAGCCGACCAGCGAGACGCCGACCAGGCCGATCAGAAACACCAGCGGGATGGCCTTGCCGACGGTGCCGATCAGCCCCTGCCCGTTTCCGGACATGGCAAGGGTCGGACCCACCGTGGCAACCGACAGCGCCAGCGCCACCCAGAACGGTAGACGCCGGTGTGGCAGTTGATCGGCTTCCGGTGTGGCACTGGTGGTCATCGAGTGTCTCCTTCGGTGGGGTCAGCAGCTCCACGCCAGGCGCAGGGCCTGGCAGGTCTCGGCGGGCGGGCGGTCGCCGTAGGTGACCAGCTCATGCCGTCGCACGGCCACCAGTCCTTCGACGACCGCCGGAGTGAGCAGTTCGGCGGCGAGCGCCGAGGATTCCAATAGCTCGATGACCGTGCGGTGATCTGCCGGTAGCGGTCTGGCTTCGCTGTTGGCCGGATCGTCGGTCACCTCGGCGGGCAACCGCAGGTCTTTCTCGATGCCACGCAGTGCGCTGCCCAGTAGGGCCGCCGCGGCGAGATACGGGTTGGCGGTGGGATCGATAATTTTCAGTTCGACATTGGCGCCGTGCGGATTTCCCGGGGTCGCCGCGATGAACCGGACCGCCGCCTCCCGGTTCTCCAGCCCCCAGCATTTGGCGGCACCCGCCCAGTTACCCGGCTTGAGCCGCGATGCCGAAAGCACCGAACCGGCATACACGCCAACCAGATCGGGCAGGCCGGCGAGCACACCCGCGACGGCCGAGCATCCGGACGGTCTCATGCCGTGTGGTCCGTCGCCACCCGACAGCAGCGGGCCGTCGTCGTCGGCCAGTGACAGGTGTAGATGCGCCCCGTTGCCCGCCTCGCCGGCGAAGGGCACGGGAGAGAACGAGATCGTCATGTCGTGACGCGCCGCGACCCGGCCGATCACGATGCGCGCCAGGATGACTGCGTCGGCCGCTGCCACCGGCGTCGCAGGCGCCAACGACACCTCGAGCTGGTCATGGCCGTACTCGGTGTGAAGTTGTTCGACGGCAAGACCGGCGCGGGCGGCCGCGGCGGCAAGGTCGACGAGGAAGGCCGACCGGTCCAGCGACGTGCGGATGCCGTAGGGCGACCAGTTGGCCGTGGTGGCGTGCCCGCCGTCCGGTGCGAGCAACGTGCATTCGAGCTCTGCGCCGACGAGCACGTTGAGGCCACGCGCGGACGCGGAGCGTTCAGTGGCGGCCAACAGCGACCTGGCGCACAGTGGGGCGGGGTTGCCCTGCTGGTCGTACAGGCTCGCGGGCGCCCATGCGATTCCCTCCTCGACGAGCCGCAGCTCGGTGGCGTCGATGCGGATCCGCTGGTCGCCGACCACGCCGATGGTCGGCGTGAAGGCGATTCCGCTGTCCGCGCAGAACACGCTCCATGACGGCGAGACTCCCATGCCGGATTCTTCGAACGCGGAAACTCGCTGCAGTGGAACATATTTGGCGCGGGTTACACCTGCCAGGTCGGTCAGCGATCCGGCCACGATCTCGACGCCTTCTGCACGCAGTGCATCGATGCGTGGCGTGACGGCTGCCGGCATAGGTCCTCCTGACGGTCTGAGTCTGCGAGCACGCTATGTCATAAATGTTTCATATTCTTTAATATGAGCGCTATAGGTTCGATTCGTTAAATTTTGCGCGGGGAGGGGCGATCGATGTGCCGACTGCTGGGCGTGGTGTCGACGACACCGATCTCCGTCTCGGATGCCGTCGGCGCCCATGTCCTCAAGGACTTCGTCGCATTGACGCGCGTACACGGTGACGGCTGGGGCATCGCGCGGATCGAGCAGGCCGGGGACGCGCCGGGCGTCGAGGTCTCGGCGGGTAGCGCGCTCGACGATCCCGCGTTCGATTCAGCGGTGCGGCGCCCGCCCGCACTCGCGAGCATGGTGCATCTGCGTTGGGCCACCAACGGGCTCGCCGTCGAACCGCAGAACTCGCATCCCTTTGTCGTCGGCGGAGTTGCCATGGCGCACAACGGATCCATCAAGCCGGCCGGTCCACTCGACGACATGCTCAAACCAGACATCGCCGCGTCGATGCGGGGCACGACCGACAGCGAGCGCTACTTCGGCGTCATCCGGCAACACCGCCGTACGGCGCCCGATCTGCCCGAGGCGGTCCGGCGCGCGGTGGCGCAGTTGCGGCCGATCTACCCGGAAGCGAGCCTCAACGCGCTCGTGCTCGGGGAGGGTCAGTTGATCGCCGTGCACGCGCACGCGCACAGCTTTCTGCCCGACGAGGACGTCGAGGAGATCACCGCCGCCGAGCTGCCGACCGAGCATCTCGAGGACTACTTCGCTTTGCGGTGGGCCCGCCCCGCCGACGGCACAGTCGTGGTGGGATCCACCGGTTTCGGGGATTTGGATTGGCAGCCGTTGCCGCCCGAGAGCGTCACCGCAATCTCGATGAGTGACTTGTCGATGACTTCGGTACCGGTCATGGCAGATTGAGAAGCGTGTCAGGAGATTCCGCTAACGGCGAGGCGACGGTGGAGGCGCGTGCGACGGCGGCGCTACCGTCACTGAGCAAGGCCGAGCGACGGGTCGGGCGGGCGTTGCTGGCCGACTATCCGAGCGCGGGTCTCGCCAGCGCGGCCCGGCTCGCCGAACGAGCCGAGGTGAGTCCGCCGACCGTGCTGCGATTCGCGCAGTCACTCGGCTACGAGGGCTTCGCCGATCTGCAGGTGGCATTACGTGCCGAGCTGTCGGCGAGATCGAGCGGGCCGATCACGCGGCTTCCCGATGCGCCGCCTGCCGGCAGCATGCTCGATCGCTTGTTGCAGCAGGCCCGCGCGCAGAACGAACGGGCCGCTGACACGTTGGCGATGCTCCCGGAATCCGCGTTGGAAGCCGCGGTGGCGCTGCTGGCGGACACCGGTCGCACCCTCTACCTGCACGGCGGCCGGTTCTCGCAGCTGCTGGCCGTGCACCTGGCCGCCCACCTCGAGCAACTGCGGCCCGGTGTGCGGGTGCTCACCGATCCGACCGGGCGCGACCTCGGTGCGTTGCTGGAACTGTCGCGCACCGACGTACTCGTGTTGTTCGACTACCACCGCTACGAGCGCAGCGCCGCCGTCCTGGCCGGGCGCGTGCACCGGGCCGGCGCGACCGTGCTGCTCATCACCGACGACCTGGCCTGCCCCGTGGCACCCGACGCCGAGGTGGTGCTCGCGGCGTCGAGCACCGTCGGTACGACCTACCAGAGCATGGCGGCGGGATTCCTGCTCACCGAACTGCTCATACCGCTCGTCATGGACGCCGTCGGCGAACCCGCACGCACCCGCATGGCACTGTGGGAAGAGCAACGGCGTACGGAGTTGCTGCCCTGACAGATACCCTGTTCGGATGGCTGGTGGAACGAAGCGGCTCCCGCGCGCCGTGCGCGAACAGCAGATGCTCGATGCCGCGGTACAGATGTTCTCGGTCAACGGTTATCACGAGACCTCGATGGACGCGATCGCGGCCGAGGCCGAGATCTCCAAACCGATGCTGTACCTGTACTACGGCTCCAAGGAGGAGTTGTTCGGAGCCTGCCTGAACCGTGAGCTGACCCGGTTCGTCGACGTGGTGCGCGGCCAGATCGACTTCACCCAGAGCCCGAAGGACCTGCTGCGCAACGCGGTGCGGTCATTTTTGACCTACATCGACACCAACCGCGCCTCCTGGATGGTGCTCTACACCCAGGCCACGAGTTCGCAGGCGTTCGCTCACACCGTGCGGGAGGGCCGCGAGCGCATCATCGACCTGGTGGCAAGGCTGTTGAGCACGGGTACCCGTAATCCTCAGCCCGACAGCGACTTCGAGATGATGGCCGTCGCACTGGTCGGTGCGGGTGAGGCCATCGCGACCCGGGTCAGCACTGGCGACGCCGACGTCAACGAAGCCGCCGAGTTGATGATCAACCTGTTCTGGCGCGGTTTGAAGGGCACGCCGTCCGACGCGAACCCGGACCGCGCTGCGGGCTAGCCCGTATCGCCGAGCGTGCGCTCAGATCGTAGAATTCGCCAGTTCGCCGATCTGTGTGCACGCTCGGTCATCTCAGACCGCCTGTCCCTCAACCAAACTGAACGGTGACGCTGTCGGCACCACGCGGGTCAGCCGGAACCCGGCCTGCTCGTAGAGCTTGCGATAGTCGGCCTCGGTACGCTCGCGGGCCGCGATGCCGATGAGCATCTCCATATCGGTCCACTTGCCGATGAACTCCCGGTCGTGGTCGGGGATGACGCCCTCGATGAGCAGCAGCGTGGTGCCTGGCACTGCGGCGGCGCGCACGTTGCGCAAGATCGTCAGCGCCTGCTCGTCGGGCCAGTCGTGAATGATGTTCTTCATGAGGTAGGCGTCGGCGCCCTCGGGCACGCGTTCGAAGAACGACCCGGGGAGCACGTGCACCCGATCCGCGGTGCCGTACCTGCCGAGCAACGCCGGGGCGCCCTCGACGACCTGCGGCAGGTCGTAGAGCAGACCATTGGCTGATGGCGTCGCTTCGAGGATGGCCGACAGCAGCCGGCCGTGCCCGCCGCCGACATCGGCGATCGTGGCGAAGCGGCTGAAATCGTAGGCGGCGACCACCGGGGAGATTGCCAATTCCGAGATGCTCGTCATGGCATCGTTGAAGATCGCACCGAGTTCGGGCTCGGAACCGATGTAGTCGAAGGCATCCTTGCCACGCAGCTTTGGGATGATGGCCTCGCCGGTGCGTACGGCGTCGCCGAGATGGCTCCAGTGCTCGCGATGCTGCGGTGAACCCACGAACCGGGCCATTCCCGCGATCGACACCGGAGCGTCCTTGCGCAGGCTGTCGGCGAGCGCGTTGAGCGCATAGCGTCCGTCGCGCGTGCGGCGGAACACCCCTTCGCTGACCAGTGCCCGCATGAGCCGGTCCAGCGCGTCGGCATTGGCGTCGACCCGGCGGGCCAGCTCATCCGGCTTCAGGGGACCGTCGGCGAGCGCATCGGCGACGCCGAGCTCTGCTGCGACGGTGATGCCCTGCGCCACCCAGGCGGAGAGGATCAACTCAAGCATCACCGCGGGCGGTGGGGCTGTTCGCTGGTAGAGCCTGCGCAGGTGATGGCGGACGCGTTCGGCGGCGCGGACCAGGCCGACGGGAGGCACCTTGGCGGTAGTCACCGGATGAATGTAGGGCAGCGCGCGTGTCTTGGCGGCCGGACGGAAAAGTTGCCAGGGGTGCTGCGCAACGCCTTAATGAAAACGATTATCATTAAGGCGTGTTGATGCCCTCAGTTCCCACGCGCGCCGTCGAGGCGCCTACCCGATCCGGCGCGCTGGTATGGTCCGGACGAGCCAGTCGTACCCAACTTGGTTGGGTCAGGGAATCCGGTGAGAATCCGGAACTGACGCGCAGCGGTATGGAGGACAGGCGGAGCAACGGCCACTGGTCCCTCGACGGGGCCGGGAAGGCGCTCCGCCTGGATGATTCCGAGTCCGAAGACCTGCTGGCTCGGGCCTTGTCGCCGGGCTGCGGCGTGAGGTCCGCCCATCGGACGGACTCCGCGGTCGGGTCCCGGATCGAAAGGTCTCGTCGTGTCTGAATGCACGCGCACCATATCTGTTCTCCTGCTTGCCATATCGTTGCTGGCCGGTTGTGGCTCCTCGGCAGGCAAGTCCACTGTCGCATCCGGCGGCGAACCCGTTGGCTATCCCGTCACGGTGGAGAACTGCGGGCGCTCGGTGACGGTGAAAGCGCCACCGCGACGCGCGGTATCGATCAACCAGCCGGCAACCGAGCTGTTGTTGACGCTCGGACTGGCCGATCGCATGGTCGGCAGCGCATCGTGGAGCGACGAGGTCCGCCCCGAGCTGGCCGCCGAGAATGCCAAAGTACCGGTACTGAGCCGCGATTTCCCGTCGTTCGAACGTGTACTGAAGGAGAAGCCCGACTTCGTGTACGCAACGTTCGACTGGTCGTTCACCGACGAAGGGGTCGCTCCGCGGGACCGGTTCGAGAGTCTCAGCGTACCCACCTACCAATCCTCGAGCGAATGCGGTGGGCAGGACGCCGCCCAGCAGCGTGCGCTCACGCTCGACGACATGTATGCAGAGATCGCCGATGTGTCAAAGATATTCGGCGTCGAGGAGCGGGGCGATCAGCTGATCTCGTCGCTGCGCGCGCGAAAGGCCACCGCGGCCGACGGACTCAAGGCCGACGGCGTCTCGATGATGTGGTGGTATGCGGGCACCAAGACTCCGTACATCGCGGGCTGCTGCGGTGCTCCGGGAATCATCACCACCGAACTGGGCGCCCGCAACGCATTCGCCGATAATCGTCAACTGTGGCCCGAGATCTCATGGGAGGCCATTTTGGAACGCGACCCCGACGTGCTCGTCCTCGCCGATCTGACCCGTGGTGACGACGGGGACAGCGCGGCCGCCAAAATCCGCTTCCTGGAATCTGATCCGGCCGCCAAGCGTCTGAAAGCCGTGCGGGAACGCCGGTGGATCGTGTTGCCGGGCACCGCGATGGACCCGTCACTGCGCAATGTCGACGCGATCGAGACAGTCGCGTCCGGCCTGCGCACCCTCGGGGTGGTGGGTAAATGAGCGGCGCCGAATCTCTTCTGGCCTCGTGGGACCGGCAGCAGGCGGCCTATATCGCCGATCGCGAAGGTCGATTCCGGATCATGGTCGAGTTACTGGAACTCGCATGCGGCGACACCCCGGTGGTCGTCGACCTGGCCTGTGGGCCAGGCTCATTGACAAGGCGGGTGCTCGATGCGCTGCCGAACGCCAGGGTTGTGGCCGTCGACCATGACCCGTTGTTGCTCGACATCGCGACCCGCGCGTTGCGGCCGGTCTACGGTGACCGGCTCACGGTCCTCGATGCCGATCTCGACGACGAGGGCTGGCCGGTGCTCGTCGCCGACGCGCTCGGTGGTCGTGCGCCCGATGCCTTCGTGTCCACGACGGCGTTGCACTGGCTCATGCCCGATGCCCTGTTACGGGTCTACTCGGCCGCCGCCGCGTTGCTCGGCACTGGCGGAATCCTGCTCAACGGCGACCATTTCCGCTTCGACCGCCGGTCACCGACGCTCGGCCGGCTCGCGGTCGCGCATGACGAAGCGACTCAGGAGCGTGCGCACCGGGACGGTGCACCGAGTTGGGACACGTGGTGGCAGGCGGCTCGGGCCCAGCCGGGCGCTGCCGCGCTAGCGGCGGTCCGCGACGAACGCTTCGCCGAACGCCCCGCCCCACCGGCCACCGCCGTCGACTTCCACGTGGCGGCTCTCGTACAGGCCGGGTTCACCGAGGCGGGAACGGTGTGGCAACTGCTCGACGACTATGTCGTGCTCGGCGTGAAGTGAGCGCCCCGCCGGCGGTGCGTAACCCCGGGATGTTGTTGCTCGTGCCGATCGCTGTCGGCGGGCTGACGCTCTCGATCATGGCCGCAATCCTGATCGGGCCCGCCGACCTCGGTGTGCGTGATGTATACGCCGTTATCGCACAACATCTTTGGAACCACGGTGCCGAGGTGGCACCGATCGATGACGGGATCGTGTGGGAGTTGCGGCTGCCACGTGCGCTGCTGGCCGCGATCTGTGGTGCCGGCTTGGCCATCTGCGGGGCGGTTCTGCAATCGATGATGCGCAACCCGCTCGCCGACCCCTTCATGCTCGGCATCTCATCCGGCGCCTCGACCGGAGCCGTGCTGGTGGTGATCACCGGCATCGGCGGTGCGCTCAGCCTGTCTGCCGGCGCATTCGCCGGGGCGTTGACGGCGTTCGTCCTGGTGCTCATCCTCGCGGCCGCGGCGGGCGGCGGGCAGGATCGCGTCGTCCTGGCCGGAGTCGCGGGCACTCAACTCTTTTCGGCGATCACCTCGTTCATCGTGTTCTCGTCCGCCGATGCCCAGCAGACCAGGGGTGTGTTGTTCTGGTTGCTCGGCTCGCTCGGCGGTGCCAATTGGGACCAGGTTGCGCTGTGCGGTGCGGTGTGCGCACTGGGCCTCGTGATCTGCTGGACGCAGTCGGACGCCTTGGACGCGTTCGCGTTCGGGCACGACGCGGCGGCCTCACTCGGGGTCGCGGTCATGCGGGTGCGGGTCCTGCTCTTGGTCACGACGGCGCTGCTGACCGCGGTCCTGGTCAGTGCGGCCGGTGCCATCGGGTTCGTCGGGCTCGTGTTGCCGCACGCGGCGCGGATCATCGTCGGTCCCGCGCATCGCAGGCTACTCGTGGTCACGGCACTGACCGGCGCGATCTTCCTGGTCTGGGTCGACACCGCGGCACGTACCGTGTTCGCCCCTCAGGAACTGCCGGTCGGCGTGGTGACCGCGCTGGTCGGTGTGCCGATCTTCGTGCTGATACTCGCGCGCAGGAAGCGGCCCCGATGACTGGTGAGCAGCAGGCAGGCCCCATCGTGGCCGACGCCGTCAGCTGGTCGGCCGGCGGGCGGCTCGTCATCGGCGGAGTGTCGTTGGCGGTGGGGGAAAGTGAGACGCTCGGCCTGCTCGGGCCGAACGGGTCGGGTAAGTCGTCGTTGCTGCGCCTGCTTGCCGGGCTGCGGCGGCCAAGCGGCGGCGCGGTGCTTCTCGACGGCCGGTCGCTTGCCGGTCACCGTCGCCGGACGGTCGCGCAGCGCATCGCCGTCGTCGAACAGCAGGTCAGCACCGACATGAACCTGACCGTCGAGCAGATCGTGCGGCTGGGCAGAATCCCGCACCGCGGCGTATGGTCCGGCGACGCCGAGGCCGATGAACGCGCGGTCGAGCGTGCGCTCGCTCACACCGGCACGGCGCATATGCGCAACCGGGATTGGCGCACGCTGTCGGGCGGGGAACAACAGCGCGTGCAGATCGCGCGGGCGCTCGCTCAGGAGCCGCGCGAGCTGTTGCTCGATGAGCCCACCAATCACCTGGATATCCGGCACCAGTTCGAGCTGCTTGCGCTGGTCCGCGATCTGCCGGTGACCGCCGTCGTCACCCTGCACGACCTGACCCTCGCCGCGTTGTTCTGCGATCGGCTGGTCGTGCTCGCAGAGGGGCGTGTCGCCGCGGCGGGAGCACCCGCCGATGTCCTCACACCTGCGCTGATCTCGGCTGTTTACGGGGTCGACGCGCGCGTCATCGCCGACGGGGCGGGTGCAGGCCGGCCGTCGGTTCACCTCCTGCCGCCGGGGCCGTGAGGTCGCCGCCTGGCAAATCCGGTGTCTTCGGCGCCGCCTAAAGTAGGACGGATGAAGACGAGTCTGGTCCAGCCGGTGGGTTCCGGCGGGGTGCTGTGGTTGCATGCAGCACGCTGACGTGGGCCGGCCGTCGTTGGAACGGCTCTACGAGCTGAACCGGACCGTGGCGGACTCGAGGTCCATCCGCCTGCTGGTGACCAACAACTTGGCCGGCTACCTGACACTGATGGAGCGCCATCTCGATCGCGGCACCAAGCTCACCGAGACCGAGCTGGTGGTTCGGCTGGAGCGCGACCTGGCCGCGATGGGATCCGACAACGAACAGTCGGGCCTGCAGCTGATCAAGTACTGGGCCAGCCAGGGGTGGCTGCACCGGATCACCGAGCAGGCCGGTGACGGTGAACGCAATGTCTGCTACCTGACCTATGAAGCCAGGGCAGTGCTCGATTTCGCGCGACGGATGAGACGTGAGGACACCATCGCGACCGGCGGTTCGATCGCCGGGGTGGCGGCCGGTTTGCGGCGCGTCGCGGGCCAGGTCAGCAACGATCCCGAGCGGATTCGCGCCGACATCGAGCAGGAGATCGAGAAGCTCCAGGCCGAACTCGACGCGATCGACGACGGCAGACGGCCCGAGCCCAACCCACTCGACGTCGAGGATGAGGCACGCGCCATCGCGCTGCAGATGGAGCAGATCATCTCCGACATCGGGCAGTACGGGAGCATGCTCAACCGCATCACCACGCGGTTGCTCGATTCCTCGGCGGATACCGATCTGGGCTACCGGGAGCGGCAGCGTCAGCTGTTCGATGACTACGAATCGCTGTTCGCGTCGCGCGAGAGCGCGTCATACACCGCGTTCACGCGCATGGTCCAGGATCCCGAACAGCGGGCCGCGCTGGTGGCCGACATCGAAATGGTGACCAGCCAACTGCCCCATCTCGATCCAGGGCTGCGGGAGGTGATGACCGGGTTCTTCACGCTCGTGTCGGCTCAGACCGCCGAGGTGGGCCGGACCAGGCAGCGGTGTGCGCGACGCATCAAACGCTTCGTGGCATCGGGCACGCTCGAGGAGAGCCGCGGCGTGACCCGCCAGCTCAACGATGCACTGGCCAGTGCACACGAACTGCTCAAGGTCTCACTCGCGGACAGCCGCGTCGGCCTGGAGGTGCCGCTCGCGCGTGCCGACTTCAACTCGATCGGCGCGGTGGCGTTCAAGATTCGCGACGCGGTTCCGCCGACCCCGGCCGAACCCTCGGACGGCGAGGTGAACCTGGCGGCCTTCGCGGCTCTGGCCGCCCAGGTGGATGCCACCGAGTTGGCCGACCTTGTCAACGCCGCCGTCGAGCGTGGTCCGCTGCCGCTGCCCGAGGCGATCGGCATGCTCGACTCGGCCTACCTCGGCCACGTCATCGTGCTGTGGTCCTGGGCCATCAAACAACCGCACGACGACGGTGTCGAGACGGTACGGGTGCGGTTCCAATCGCTGGAGGGTGCCGACCGTGAAATCGAAGTGCCGCAACTGGTTTTCACCGAACCGATCCCTATTGTCAGCGAGAGTTTGTTATGAGTGACACGTCCATTGACTTCGATGCGCTGCCCAGCATCGACGCCGTCGAGCGGTCCACGCCCGAACGGCGCGCGCCGCGTTTCGACGGCGACGCGAGTGAGCTGCCGGACCGGGCATGCTGGGCGCTGCAGCACCTGCTGTCGCGTCGCTACATCCGCAAGGACAACCACGCCGAACTGTGGTCGTGGGTCACGCGATACCGGACCGAACTGACGGTGCGACTGTCCGAGCTCGATCTTCGCCTGTGCATCGCCGACGACCACGACATCGCGTACGTCGAGCAAGCTGAATACGAATCGCAGTGGCGCCGTAAGCTTTTGCGACGAGAAACACTGAACACCTACGATTCCATCCTGGCGTTGCACCTGGCCAAACTGATGCGGGCCGCGGCCCGCGACGAGGATGTTCTGATCAGCCGCGAGGAGATCCACGAGCTCTTCGCCGGGGTCAACAACGACACCGACCGCGATGCCGCGTCGTTCGACAAGCGCATCGACAACGCGATCGAGCGATTGACCGACATCGAGATCCTGGTCCGCAATCGCGAAGACGAGGGCAGCTTCACGGTCAGCCCGGTGATCAACGCGATCATGACCGCCTCGGTGATCACCCAACTCGCCCAGCAGTTCGACCAACTCAAGCGTGCCGCCGGGCGAGGGGCCGACGACGCCGCTGCCGACGCCGCCGAGGATGAGGTGGACGCCCATGGTCGCTGAACCGACCAATCAGTTCTATCTGTCGCGCCTGCAGGTCATCAACTGGGGCGTCTTCGACGGGTACCACTCGATTCCGTTCAGTCCGCAGGGCACGCTCATCACGGGGTCGTCCGGCAGCGGCAAGTCATCACTGCTTGACGCCATCTCGCTGGCTTTCCTGCCGTCGCACCGCCGGAACTTCAACGCGTCTGGCGATACGACCGCAGCCGGTTCGGGAACCGGGAAACGCACGGTGGACAAGTACGTCCGCGGGGCGTGGGGTGAGCGCCGTGACGGTACGAGCCGCCAGATCATGTACCTGCGCGGCACCGGGCCCGCCTGGTCGGCGGTCGCGGTCACCTATTCCGATCACACCGGGCGAGCGGTGACCGGTCTGGTCCTCAAATGGCTTGCTGCCGAAAAGGTTTCCGATCCAGGAAGTCGGTACTATCTCATCGACGCGGACCGCGACATCTTCGGTCTGTGCAACCGCTGGGCCGCCAACGGCTACGACGCGGCAGTGTTCCGTGACGACGGCTGGACCGGCGGCAGAAGCGAGAGCCAGTATCTGGCACAGCTGTACTCCATCATCGGTATCCGGGCCTCGGAAGCCGCTCAGCAGCTGCTCGGCAAGGCGAAGTCGCTCAAAAGCGTTGGCGGGCTGGAACAGTTCGTGCGTGAGTTCATGCTCGACGAGCCCGCGAGTCTCAGCGGTGTCGAGGAGGCGCTCGAGCAGATCAACCCGCTGGTCGAAGCCCGCGGCCTGCTCGACGTCGCGCGCCGTAAACGAAACACGCTCGGCAACATCGAGGCCGTCCAGGCGCGCTATGCCGACGAGGCGGCCAAGTTCGGCGTCATCGACACCGTCGACAACGCGATGGTCCGTGATTATGTCGACCGGCTCCGGCTCCAGCAGGCCGGCCCCGAGATCGACAACCTCGACGACCAGATCACCCAACTCGGGGCGCAGCGCGACGAATTCGGCGCTCAGCAACGACAGCTCAAAAACGAGCACAACTCGCTGATGGCGCAGATCAACACCGTCACCGTGGACCTGGTCCCGCTGCAGCAACGGCTCAGCGAAGCGGAGCGAGTCAGCGAAGAGGTCGCCCGCCGCCGCAGTGGCTATGAGGACAAGATCGTCGCACTGGGGTTCACCGCGCCCGACAGCGCCGAGGACTTCTGGTCGTTGCGCGAATCCCTCATGGAGGAGGCCGATCGCCTGCACCGCGAACTGTCCACGGGCAACACGGCTTACGTCGAAGCGTCGGCGAAAGAGGTGCGGGCCCGTGAGGCCCGCGAGGCGGTCGAAGCCGAACTGGAGCGGGTCCAGCGCCTGGGGTCGCCGCTGCCGCGGACCGAGTACGAGATGCGGGCCCGCATCGCACGCGCGCTCGACGTGGCCGAGCGGGATCTGGTGTATGTCGCCGAGTTGATGGAACTCAAACCCGACGAGTCCCGCTGGCGCCTCGCGGTCGAAAAGGTGCTGCGGGGAGCGGGGTTACGGCTGCTGGTGCCCGACGAGCACTGGGATGCCGCCCTGCGTTTCGTCAACGAGAACGACATGCGCGGCCGGATCCAGCTCCAGCACGTCAAGCACGGCGCGCAACTGCGTGAGCCGGCGCCCGAGACGCTCGCGACGAAGGTTCGGGTCGCCGACCCGACCCATGACAGCGCCGTTGAAGCGCTCAACGTCATCGCGTCCGTCGGCGACTACGCGTGCGTCGACCGGCCGGAGGAGTTCGCCGAGCATCCCCGGGCCGTCACCGATCAGGGTCTGCGCAAGGACAGTGGACGGCTCTCGATCAAGGACGACCGATCCAAGCTGCGGCCGTCGGACTACATCTTCCTCGGTGACTCCGAGGCCAAAGTGCATGCTTTGCAACATGATCTGGCCAACGCGCACGACGCGTACAGTACGGCGCGCAGCGCGCGGGAACGGCTCGACGAACACCGTGCGAGGCTGCAGGCGCGGGAGCGGGCGTGCCGGGCCCTGTGCGATCAGTACATGCAGTGGAGTGACATCGACACCGATTCGGTCGACGAACTGCTCGAGCGCCTGCAGGACGAACACGACCTGCTTGTCACGGAGAACCCCGACGTCGAACGGCTCCAACAGCGCGCCGACGACTGCTGGGAACGTGTCGAGAAGGTGATTCAGCAGATCGGGTCGCTCAACGAGCGCGAGACCAATCTCGATCGTCGGCGTACCGCGCTGCTGGAGCTCGTCGAACGCCTCGACCCCGGCGAGGTTCCCCAGCATGCCCGCGACACGCTCGACAGCTACGCGGCCGACATCGCACTGCCACTGGAACTGTTGGAGTCCGATCCGTTCCGCAACGAGCTGATCAGGGTGATCGGCCGCGAACGCGACCGACTGCGTGGCGACCGCAACCGCTCGCACGACGAGCTCGCGGGAATCATGGCCGCGTACGACAGTTCGTTCCCCGATGCGATCCCCAACGACAGCGACGATTTCGACGAACGCGTCCACGACTATGTGGCACTGTGCCGGCGCATCGACGAGCGTGAACTGCCCGACGCCTACGAGCGCATGCAGCGGCTCATCACCGAACAGGCCCCGGGTGCGATCCTCAACCTGCACATGATCGCCGACAACGAGGCCCGGCGGATCACCGAGCAGATCGCCCGCGTCAACACCGGGCTCGGTGCGGTGGAGTTCAACCGCGGCACCAGGCTCACGCTGCACGCAGGCACGCGCCACCTCGCCGCCGTCGACGAGCTCAACGAAAAGGCCCAGCGCATCGCGGCCCGGGTGTCACTCGTGAGCTTCGGCGACGAGACGGCGATGTTCGAGCAGTACACCGACATCCTGCAATTACGAAAGCTGTTGGCCGGCAACACGCCTGAGGATCGGCAGTGGACCCGCGACGCGCTCGACGTGCGTAACCGGTTCGTGCTGTACTGCGAGGAGCGTGACGCCGAAACCGGTGAGGTCATCCGGACCTACAGCAACTCCGGCGACAACTCCGGCGGTGAGCAGGAGAAGCTCATGGCGTTCTGTCTGGCCGGGGCGCTGAGCTTCAACCTGGCCAGCCCGGACAGCAACGACACACGGCCGATGTTCGCGCAGCTGATGCTCGACGAGGCATTCTCGAAGTCCGACCCGCAGTTCGCACAGCAGGCGCTCTCGGCGTTCCGCAAGTTCGGATTCCAGCTGGTGATCGTGGCGACGGTGCAGAACACCACGACCATCCAGCCCTACATCGACAGCGTCGTCATGGTGTCCAAGGCCGACGCCGCGGCGCCCAACTCCCGTCCGGTCGCATCGGTCACCGCCGCGTCGATCTCCGAGTTCACCGATCTACGCCGGAGCTCGGGAGATGTGGTGCCCGCGTCCTGAACGGACGCCGAGGGTGCACACAGACCGCCGATTCGGTCGAAAACGCGACCTGTGCGCACGCTCGGTGGCGCTTCAAAGTCCGCGCACCGTCGCAGACAGGTGTGGGTAGCCCTTCGACAGGTGACGCAGCGTGAGGTCCCAGCCGTCGCTGTCGCGCTCGACGTAGAGCCCGGCCCTGGCGGGCAGCACGACCGGCTTGGCGAACCGCACCGAGTACTTCACCGCATCCGGCATCTGGCCCTCGATGTTCGCGAGGACTGCTGCCGCACTGAACATTCCGTGTGCGATCACGGTCGGGAAGCCGAACAGCTTGGCGGCAACGGCGTTGGTGTGGATCGGGTTGTGGTCGCCGCCGACCGATGCGTAGTGGCGGATCTGGCCGGGCGTGATGTGCAGCACCGCGTTGGGTGGCGGCAGCTTCGGCTGTTTCTGCGGTTCGGGTTTCGGCTCGTCGGACAGGCTCGTCCGCTGCTGGTGCAGGAACGTCGTGACCTGATGCCATGCAGTGTCGTTGCCGACCTTCAGTTCGGTGACGATGTCGACCAGCAGGCCGCGGCGATGTTCGCGCAGATTTTCGGCATGCACCGCGACTTTCACGGTATCGGTCACCGAGATGGGCCGGTGTTGAGTGATGTGGTTTTCGATGTGCACCGAACCCATTGCGGCGAAAGGGAAATCGAATCCGGTCACCAGCGACATCACGGTCGGGAAGGTCAGCGCAAACGGATAGGTGAGCGGCAGCGTGTCACCGAATCGCAGGCCTGTCACCTGAGCGTATGCCGCCACGTTGGCCGGATCGATCGCCAGGTCGTCGACCGTGACGGTGCGGTCGGGCAACCTTTCGCTGCGCGGGACGAACGGCAGCGCACCGGCCACCGCGCGGAGCATTGTCAGATCCACCTCACGCTCCCAGCATGGCCTGGCCGCAGACGCGGATCGTATTGCCGGTGACCGCGTTCGACGCCGGGCTCGCGAAGTATGCGATGGTCTCGGCCACGTCGACCGGCTGTCCGCCCTGGAACAGCGAGTTGAGCCGGCGGCCTACCTCGCGGGTGGCCAGCGGAATGGCCTCGGTCATCTTGGTCTCGATGAAGCCGGGCGCGACAGCGTTGATGGTGATGTTCTTCTCGGCGAGCACCGGAGCCAGCGCCTCGGTGAGGCCGATCATGCCGGCTTTCGTGGCGGCGTAGTTGGTCTGACCACGGTTGCCCGCGATGCCGGCCATCGACGACAGGCCGATCACCCGGCCACCCTCGCCGAGCGTGCCGTTGGCCACCAGTCCTTCGGTGAGCCGCTGGGGGGCAAGGAGATTGACCGCGATGACGGCATCCCAGCGACCCTCGTCCATGTTGGCGAGCAGTTTGTCGCGCGTGATGCCGGCGTTGTTGACGAGCACGTCGACCTTGCCGCCATGGTGCTCGGTCACGTGCGCGGTGATCTTGTCGACCGCGTCGTCGGCGGTCACGTCGAGCGTCAATGCCGTGCCGCCGACCTTGTGGGCGACCTTGTGGAGATCGTCGGACGCCCCCTCCACGTCGACAGCCACCACCGCGGCGCCGTCACGCGCGAACACCTCGGCGATCGTCGCGCCGATACCGCGGGCGGCCCCCGTCACGACCGCGACCTTGCCGGCCAGCGGCTTGTCCCAGTCGGCCGGTGGGGTCGAGTCTTCGGAGCCGACGCGGAACACCTGCCCGTCGACGTAGGCCGACTTGGCCGACAGGATGAAGCGCAGCGTGGACTCCAGGCCGGTCGCGGCGGGCTTGGCGTCGGCGGACAGGTACACGAGTGAGACGGTCGCGCCGCGGCGCAGCTCCTTGCCCAGTGAGCGGGTGAAGCCCTCAAGGGCGCGCTGGGCGATCTGCTCATGCACGCTCGCGGCCTGGTCCGGCGTGGTGCCCACGACCACGACGCGCGCACACGAGCCGAGGTTGCGCAGCAGGGGAGTGAAGAACTTGTAGAGCTCCTTGAGCCCGGCGGCGTCGGTGATGCCGGTGGCGTCGAGCACCACGCCGCCGAATGAATCGGCCCAGCGGCCGCCTATGTTGTTGGACACCACGTCGTAGTCGTCGGCCAACGCGGCGCGCATCGGCTCGACCACCCGGCCGGATCCGCCGATCAGCAGGGAACCGGCCAGCGGGGGATCGCCGGGGCGGTAACGGCGCAGCGTCTCGGGCTGCGGTACGCCGAGCTGTTTGGCCAGGAACGATCCCGGCCCGGAATTGAGCACTTGGGAGAACAGGTCGGAAGCCACTTCAGCTGCCTTTCGCTTCGCAGTACTACGTTGTCCATACCGAACTTACTCCAGAGTAAGAACAGTGGGTAATATGGCCCCGGACAACCCGACAGTGGGAGGCAAACACATGGCGAACAACACAACCCGGCGTCGCGTTGCCGTATTGGGTGGCAACCGGATTCCGTTCGCGCGGTCCGACGGCGCGTATGCCAATGCCTCCAACCAGGACATGTTCACCGCGGCGCTGGACGGGCTGATCGACCGCTTCGACCTGGCCGGGGAGCGGCTCGGCGCCGTCATCGGCGGTGCCGTGCTCAAGCACAGCCGTGACTTCAACCTCATGCGCGAGTGCGTGCTGGGCAGCGCGTTGTCGCCCTACACGCCTGCATACGACATTCAGCAGGCCTGTGGCACCGGCCTGCAGGCCGCGACGGCGGCCGCCAACGCCATCGCGCTCGGGCAGTACGAGGTCGCCGCGGCCGGTGGCGTGGACACCGCCTCGGATGCCCCGATCGCGTTCGGTAACGACCTGCGACGTGTGCTGCTCGGACTGCGTCGGGCGAAATCCAATGTCGACCGGCTCAAATTGGTCGGCAAGCTGCCGGCCGCGCTCGGCGTCGAGATTCCGGTGAACAGCGAGCCCCGCACCGGTATGTCGATGGGAGAGCACGCCGCCGTCACCGCGAAGAAGATGGGCATCAAGCGCGTCGACCAGGACGAACTTGCCGCGGCCAGCCATCGCAACATGGCCGCCGCCTACGACAACGGGTTCTTCGACGACCTGGTGACCCCGTTCCTCGGTCTGTATCGCGACAACAACCTGCGCGCCGATTCGAACGCCGAGAAGCTTGCCAAGCTCAAGCCGGTGTTCGGCGTCAAGGCCGGTGACGCCACGATGACCGCAGGTAACTCCACGCCGCTGACGGACGGCGCCTCGGTCGCGCTGCTGGCCAGTGAGGACTGGGCGGCCGCGCACGGGCGCGAACCGCTGGCTTACTTCGTCGATTCCGAGACCGCTGCCGTGGACTACGTCAACGGTCCGGACGGTCTGTTGATGGCGCCGACGTACGCGGTGCCGCGCCTGCTCGCCCGCAACGGCCTGACCCTGCAGGACTTCGACTATTACGAGATCCACGAGGCATTCGCCTCGGTCGTGCTCGCCACGCTCGCGGCCTGGGAGTCCGACGAATACTGCAAGGAACGGCTCGGCCTGGACAGTGCGCTCGGCTCCATCGATCGGTCGAAGCTCAACGTCAACGGTTCCTCGCTCGCGGCCGGTCACCCGTTCGCCGCGACCGGCGGCCGGATCGTCGCGCAGTTGGCCAAGCAGCTGCACCTCAAGAAGCAGGAAACCGGCCGGCCGGTCCGTGGCCTGATCTCGATCTGCGCCGCGGGCGGCCAGGGCGTGACGGCTATTTTGGAGGCCTGACCAGGGGGTATGCCGACCGCTCCCGCCGCCGCGAAACATTCGAAAAGTTTGTTTTAGAAGTGTGTAACGGCACGACGCGGGGGGTCGATACATGGGTAGCTCCGTGTTGCCGTCTGACCCCCCGACCCGACGGCAACACGGGGCCACCTTTTGGAAACACCCCATGAACGTCGGTCGAAATTTCCTCTGGTCTGAGGGGTACCCGAGGCGTACGATCGACCGTACGACGGGTTCGGGAGTGACTGATCCAAAGAGTCGGTTTACGGGGTGAAAAACCGGCGGCGCGAGACGAACTGAGACGCCCCCAAGTGTCCTCCCGAACCCGCCCTATTTTTTTGCCCAGCCCACCACTTAGCGTGGGCACATGCAGATCAGCATCCTCAGCTCGCTCAGTGAAACCGGCGGCAGTTCGCCGATCGACGCCACCGTGCAGACCCTCGCGCAGTTGCGCGACGAGGGTTTCCGCCGGGTGTGGATGACGCAGATGCCCTACGAGCCTGATCTGTTGACCGTACTGGCTGTCGCGTTCCGCGAGGTCGACGGTATCGAGGTCGGGAGCGGGGTCATCCCGATCCAGAACCAGCATCCGATGCTGCTCGCCCAGCGCGCCCTCACACTCAGCCTGATCAGCCGCGGCCGGTTCATCCTCGGGCTCGGCATGACGCACCAGGCGGTCACCGAGGGGATGTGGGGCATCCCGTGGGACAAGCCGGTGCGACGTTTGCGCGAGTACCTCGACGGGCTGCAGCCGCTGTTGGCCGGCGAGCCGGCCGACGCGCCAGGGGAGACCGTCACGACGCGCGGTGCCCTGCAGATTCCCGGCGCCGCCGCGCCCGATATCTACATCGCCGCGCTCGGTCCGCAGTTGCTCAAGCTCGCGGGCCGCCGCACCGCGGGCACGGTCACCTGGATGACCGGACCGAAGACGCTCGCCGAGCACGTCGCGCCGACGCTGCGCGACGGTGCCGCCGACCGCGACGTCCGGGTCGTCGCCGCGCTGCCGGTGAGCGTGACCGAAGACGTGGACGTCGCCCGCGCACAGGCGGCGAAGCAGTTCGCGATGTACGGGCATCTGCCGTCCTACCGGGCCATGCTCGACCGCGAAGGCTATGCCGGACCCGAGGACGCCGCGATCATCGGCGACGAAACGGCGGTGACCGAACGGATCCGGGCGCTCGACGGCGTCGACGAGTATGTGGGGGTCGTGTTCGACGCGTCGCCCGAGACCAGGGCGCGGACGCGGGCGCTGCTGCGCGAACTCGACGCATGACTCGCTCGCGCCAGTAACGCTGTGGCGGTCAGAACGCGAATTCTCCGCCGTGGCGTTACTCACGCGGTGCGGTTATCCACACCGCCGATTGACCGGGCAACACCATGGTTGATCGATGGCACCGCGGCCAGCATGGGAGGCGTGACGATTACCGAGACGGAAATGCCCGCCGCCCAAGCCGACACGTGGAATGCCCTGCTCGTCCCGCTGCGTGCGCAGGCATGGCGGGCCTACTTGTATTTCGTGCTGATCAGCGTGCTCGCCGTGGCCGGTGTCGTGTACCTCTTCTGCACCGGGCTGACGTCGGGCCTGCTGATGATCACGTTGATCGGTATTCCGCTGCTGGCATTGGTCGTCCTCAGCGGTCGGCTGTGGAACCGGCTGTACCGGGCACTGGCCCGAATCGTGGGAGTCGACATCGACGAGCCTGAGCGCTTCGTCCGCCCCGCGAGCTGGCTGCACACCGTGGCGGCCGCGTTGACCGACGTGGTCGGCTGGCGTGCCCTCGGGTTCCTGGCTCTCCAAGCGATCGTCATGACACCGGTCGGCTATTTCGTGCTCGTCGGCGTCGCGATCTCGGCGGTGCTCGTGATCGCGCCGGCGCTGTGGCTGATCACCGGGGAGTCGGTCGTGAGTTTCGGCGAGCCGGTCGATTCGCTGGGGCTCTACCTGTTGATGGCCGTCGGGGGCGCCGTCGCGCTGTACCTGCTGGCCTGGGCGATGATCTGGATCGGGCGCGCCCATCTGTGGTTGGCCAAGATCTTGTTGGCGCCGACGGGCCGCGAGCGCAGGGTGGCGCAGCTCGAACAGGCCCGCGCCGAGGTGGTCGACGACGCTGCCGCCCGGTTACGCCGCGTCGAACGCGATCTGCACGACGGCACGCAGGCCCGGCTCATCGCGGTGGCGATGACGCTGGCTCGCGCCGAGGAGCAGCTCGCGCAACCCGACCGCGCCGACCGCGCCCGCGCTTTGGTCGCCGACGCGCTGGCCAACACCCGCGACACCCTCACCGAGCTACGCGACCTCGTACGTGGGATACGGCCTCCCGCATTGGATCTCGGGTTGGGCCCGGCCGTGCAGACGCTCGCCGCGCGCAACCCCATCCCGGTCGAGCTGGTCGACGACATCGCGGTCCGGCCGTCCCTCGGCGTGGAGACGCTCGCGTACTTCTGTGTGGCCGAGCTCCTGGCCAACGTTTCAAGGCATTCCGGGGCCACACAGGCCACGGTGTGGCTGCACAGCGATGCCACCGAACTGCGAATAGTCGTCGCAGACAACGGTGCCGGCGGCGTCGCCCCGGCCAACGGATCCGGGTTGACCGGGCTGGCCGACCGGCTGCGGATGGTCGATGGAACTCTCGACATCGACAGCCCGGAGGGCGGTCCCACCACGGTGACCGCTGTGGTGCCGTCCGGAGCGGAGCGATGACACGGCTGGCAATCGCCGAGGACAATGCGATTCTGCGTGACGGTCTGACGCAGCTGCTCTTGGAACGCGGGCATGACGTGGTGGCCAAGGTCGGCACCGCCGAGGAACTCCGCGATATCGCCGACACGCTGAGCCCGGACGTGTTCGTGATCGACATCCGCATGCCACCCACCTACACCGACGAGGGCTTGGTCGCGGCGGTGTCACTGCGGCGAACCCATCCGCACGTAGGCGTGCTGCTTTTTTCCCAGTGGGTCGAAACACGTTACGCCGCTGAGCTGTTGGCTGGTCGCCCGGAGGGCGTCGGCTATCTGCTGAAAGACCGAGTGGCTGACATCGGCGAGTTCGACAATGCCGTGAAGCGCGTCGCCGCGGGCGGGACCGCGCTGGACCCCGAGGTCGTGCGCCAACTCATGGGGGCCCGGCGTGGTGTCGATGTGCTGGACCGCCTGACCGCACGTGAGCGCGAAGTACTTGCGCTCATGGCCGAAGGGCATTCGAACAGTGGCCTGGCGGACAAGCTTTCGATATCTGAGCGGGCCGTCGAAAAACACGTCACCAGCATCTTCGCCAAATTGGATCTGCCGCCGTCGCAGGCTCACCATCGCCGGGTGCTGGCGGTCGTGACGTATCTGAACTCGTAGGGGTCAATGGAGGTGGCCGGCCAAGGAGCCCTGTTCGCCGAACAACGCTGCGGTCCAGTATTCGAGCAGCGCCGTGTTATCGGTGTCGTCGGGATGGAATCCAGGCTTGGTGTACGCACGTATTCGGCGGACGACCGCACGGTTGAAGAACGGCGAGTTCCGCAACTGGGCCAGGCTGCGGAACAACCGAATCGGGTTGTAGGCCGCGCGATCTCCGAGCAACGAGATGGCCGACCACAACGTGACATTGAGGGTGAAGGTAAGTCGGATGATCCGCATCGTCCAGATCCGTCTGCGCTCAGTTCCGCCGACTGCTTGGTAGACGTCGAAGGCCACCGAACGGTGCTCCGATTCCTCGATTGCGTGCCATAGCAGCATCTTCCGCACTTCGGTGTCCCCCAACAGTGCCTGGGCCCGTTGATCGGTGAGCAAGGTCTCGGCGAGCACCGCGGTGAAGTGTTCGAGTGCGGCCGTGATGGCGAGGCAGGTCAGCGGCGACACCCGACGCTCGAAGGCCGTCACGTCCATGTGGGTACCCCGGTCGATCCTGCGCGTCGGGTAACCCATCTGGTGCAGGCGCTCGTTCAGCGCGCGATGTTCGCGGCCGTGAGTGACCTCCTGCCCGATGAACCCCTGAACCTGCGATTTCAGTTGTGGATCGGTGATTTGATCGGCGAAGCGACGCACCGATCGCACGAAGAAGTCTTCGCCCTCGGGAAACGTCGCCGACAGGTGCGCGACGATGTGGCTCATGATGAGGTCACCGTCGACGAAGTGACGGTCGAGTGCTCCGGTCGGGTACGAAAACCGGATACGGCGTGCGCGCACGGCCGGTTTTCCGGCGGCAGAGGTATTTTCGGCAGTCATGTCGTCGCCTGCTGGTCTGCGGTGTCTTGGCGCTCGGCGGTGAGCAAGGGGCGGATTACCGACTTGAAAGCGGCGAGGACCTCGTCGGCGGGATAGGGGTCATAACCCTTGATCGACGTTCCGACGGCCAGCCCGTTCATAAGTGCGAAAACCATGTGGACGCCCGTCCGTGAGTTCAGCGCCGGGCCAGCGTCTCCGCGCGGGAACATCTCGGCGTACATCCGGTCGCAGGCGTCGGCGAACTGCCGGTCGATGTCGATAACTGCACGCGCCAGTTCGGAGTCTGTGCGGGCGGCGACCCAAAGCTCATGCCATGCAGTGAACGTCGACCGCGAGAACATTGACCACAGCAGGTCGATCGCCGCGTCGAGTTTGTCGGCCGAGGGATCCAGGCCGGCCATCAATACACCGAACTCCTCTATGCGGCGGTCGAAGGAGTGCACCACGGCGGCGGTCAGCAGTTCGGTCTTCGTGCGGAAGTGGCTCTGCAGTGCACCGATCGATACGCCGGCGCGATGGGCAACCTCGGCGGTCGTTGTGCCTTTGAAGCCAACCTCAACCAATGCTTCGAATGTCGCGTCGAGCAGAGCGCGGCGGGTGTGGGCCGATCGTTCAGCCTGCGTTCGGCGGGGCGGTGTCACGCGACCAAGCCTGGACCATCAAAAATAATATGTCAATATTATTTATCGGTGGGCGCGGAATTGGATGGAAACAGGTTCGCTCCCTCGTTCAGACCTTCGTCCACGTTGAATTGTTGTCCCACTCGATCCGCCTTGGGGGGTGCAGCGTGCCGGTGTGCGTAGCCTCGTCGGGGAACTTCACTCTGATTGTCGAAATGTCGAGGATGGAGCCTGTTGCGGTGGGCCGGCCAAAATCGGACATGTCGATTTTCAGAGTGGTGTCGTCGGCGAAGATGACGGCGTGCCGCGGACTGCCGTCAGTCCAGCGGCCGCTCAGATCGATCAGCGCTCTGACGAGCTTCGTCCATACAGATCCGTTCGACCATCGAATCCGATTGGGAGGTTCAAGCTCTCCGATGTAGGTGCGATCGTCAGGAAAAGTGGCAGTGAGCCTGGAGCCGTCGACAATCGCCCCGTGCGCGGCCGGCCGGTTGAATGCCGACATGTTGATGGTGATCGCATCGCCCTTCACTGAGATCACCGCCTTGCGGGGGCTTCCATCTGTCCACGCGCCGTTCAATTCGATCGATGTTGTGACTGGTGTAGACATCTTCGTAAACCTCCTGAACTCCCGAAGATCACCCCGATCGTCACTGACGCGAAACCATGAACGCGCGAGTAGTGGGATACCTGGTTCTCGCTCGTGTGTCGTCACCACGGCGGGCATCACCTTCTACCTTCAGATGCGTGTGGGCCGGCGACCGTGCAATACACCGGCTGACATATCGCGGTCAGCGTCTGCAGCGTCTGCAGTCCGCGCAACGCCGTCGTAGCCACGTCACGCTCGCGGCGCATCGTCAGTGGCCGCGTTTGACCCAGTCGTCGTAGTGGACGATTTCGTCGCCGATGGTGGTGGTGTCGCCGTGGCCGGTGTAGACGATGGTTTGGCC